>JBIJDE010000317.1:0-5921 GCA_044344305.1 Armatimonadota bacterium | reverse complement strand
ATTAAATCCAAAAAAAATAACTTTTTTTGTTTGGGTAAAGTTCTTTTTGAGTATATCCACATAAAAGCTCATAGAGCCATTTTTTACAAAAAAAAGTTTGAAAAAGCTGGTAAACATATTGACATCGCCATTAATTATCATTATAATTATTTCAACTTGTTACTTTCACGTGAAAGTAATTTGTATTTCATCAAAAAGGAGAAAATCCATGAAAACCAATCAAAAAGGTTTCACCCTCATCGAATTGCTGGTCGTGATAGCCATTATTGCCATCCTCGCCGCAATATTGTTCCCGGTTTTCGCACGGGCGCGGGAGAAAGCGCGACAATCTACCTGCACCAGCAATCAAAGGCAGATTGCGGCAAGTATGCAGATGTACGCACAAGACCATGAAGAAACCTTACCGTCAACCAGCACCGTCTGGAACGATTTGAAAGTGGATGCCGGAGTGCTGGTATGCCCAACGAAAGGGAAAGCAACTGCGGTCGCTTATGGGTATAGCGGTATTATAGCCGGCAAATCCATCGGCACATTCGCTGACCCCAGTAATGCATTGTTATTAGCGGATTCACAGACTTTCGACAATCTTATTTGGGCACTTCCAAATGTCGATATGCGTCATTCGAATAGTGCTATTACGGCTTATTTAGATGGTCATGTTGAAACTTCAGTAAATCCTCGCTTTGTTTATGAACCGACTGAAGACCTGATGTCCGGTATGGTTCCTGGTGTCTCTACTGGAAATTGGAGTGGAGTTGGTGCCGGTGTCACTGTAGTTGCCAGTACCCCGACCCCATATTTGTGGGTGAGTGGCAGTTCTTCGTCGGCTACATATAATCTTGGTAATCGTGCTAATGTGGCTGTTTGGCAGCTCAGTGGTAATGTAAATCTATCTACTGTTGGTAATGCCGGTGAACAAAATGCCTTACGTGTTAAAGATAGTTCCGGAAAGATATTATTTGAACTAATGTTTACCCGTGGGGATCCATTAGCTGGTTATACATCAATCAGTGCCGGTCATGTTAATCGCACATATTTTAATAAATTAGAGATTGATGGACCCAATACTAATTATCAAAATGCATGGCTTCCATTTACGCTGTCAGTCTGCATGGGACAGGCAACGTTGTCATGGGGTAACAAACCTACCAAAACACAGCCAATTATAGCAGGAACCTGGAGTGACCCACGGACAATAGCATTAACAAATAATGCCAATAGTATCGGCGTTCGCGCTCTTAAGTTCTATTCTAATGGATCAAGTAGTGTTAGCGCAATTTGTCCCACTTGTAGCGCGACTATCCTTACCAGTTGGAAATTCTGCGCTAATTGCGGTCGTTCGCTGCCTTAATTTGTTAATAACAGGACCTTTGCTTGAAAGGCACTTCGACAAGCTCAGTAACCGGTCGCTGATCCTGTCGAAGCGACTATTTTTCAAGCAGATTTTTCTTGCATATCGAAAGTCATGTTAGTATAATCTGATTATGCAGGCTCTTGCAAAACCTATGTAAAAAAGAGTATTGCGAGCATCTTGCTCGCAATACATTGGGTTTTGCAAGAGCCTCTATGCATTGAAATTGAATAAAATATTTAACTAAAGGTGCTATTTGGGTGACAGATTATGAATTTAATAATAAAGTCTTTTGTAATATTTGTGATGCTGGCATTAATGTCATCGGCATACGCCGTCGACATCCCGTTCACACTCGACAAGTCTGGCAAGGTATCACTGGCGATTTATGACGCGAAGGGGCGGATGATCCGCACTCTGTTACGGGCCGAACCCATGACGGTTGGTAAACATACCGTCGCCTGGGACGGACTCGACCGCGACGGAAACCCGGTGACTGGTGATGTGCAGTGGCGGTTGTCAACAAGTCAGGGACTGAATTCTGAATATCTGCTATCAGTTGGTACCAGTATGAGGGAGAATATCTGGCCCGCCCAGCATGGTCCGTTATGTGCGGTACAGACTGATGGAACGCTAATATTTGTAACCGCAGGAATGTCAGAAGGGGTGCCGCAAACTGGTTGCATGAATATTGATGGTAAATGGCGCTGGGTTTCGGGACCGACCGGTGGTTGGATGGGCGGGAATGACCTGGCTCTGGATGGCGAAACGTTATACTTTCTCGGCGGACCCATGAGTAATGATGCAAGGCTCTTCATGCAGCAGGCTGAAAATGGCCAGGGCAAACTTGGTGTTCGCAATACAGAAAACTGGGGAGGTTACCCCAACTGGCATGTGGAGAAGTTCGACCATCCGCGCCGGGTGGACGCCCGCGATGGTGAACTGGTCATCGCGTCTCTCTCTGGACTAATTGTTTGGCTCGATCCGATAACGGGCGAGGAGCGGGACCGGTTACGCGTCGAAGGCGGTTTGACGGATTTCTCTCTACTTGGTGGCGGACGGATTCTTGCTATTTCGGCAAATGACGTTATCGAGATGGCGCGTGGAAAAGCTGAACGAACTGTCCGGATTGCCAACCTCATCTCGCCGCAACGCATCGCCGTTGATCGTGTCACCGGTGATATTTTTATTGCTGAAGCAGGAAAGAGTCAGCAAATCAAACGCTTCAGCCCGGATTGGAATCTAAAACGGGTTTTTGGACGTGCGGGTGGCCGTAAGACTGGGCTCTACAAAACAGAAGATTTTCTGGATGTTTCAGGTATTGCCGGAGACGGCAAAGGTGGGTTTGTGGTAACCGAAACTTCCGGGGCCAGACGAACCGCGCACTTCAACTCAGACGGAACGCAAATCGGTGAATGGTTCGGGGGACAATCATTCTACAGTTATGTTGCCCCTGAGCCTGATAATCCTGATCGATTATGGATGCATTCAGACGGTTGGATTACCCAGTTAGCCGTTGATTATGAGCATAGGACCTGGAAACCACTTGCAACATACAGGTTTGGAGATGGCATTGACCGTGATATGATTACTGCTGGCTTTGGTTATTGCAGTGGCTTTCAGGTTAAGCGTCTTGATCTGACCGGCAACGGACGTATGGAAACCTATCTGATGTCCAAATGGAACCTGCCATTGTTGCTCAAGGTCGATGAAGCGGCCGGACTATTAAGACCAGTAGCGACAATTGGCAGTGTGCCCGGCAAGTTCGTCGTGCCGGTTGATATCTCCCGGCAGGCGCCAATTCCGGGCGTTGTCAAACCTGACTCGTGGACGCTTTCGACCGCGGTTAAGTGGACAATCTATAATGCCGGCCAAGAGGCCTGGCTTGAGGTATTAGATGTGGACGACAAGTCAATCGTCTCACTCTCCATGTTCCGGGGCGGTCCCAAATCGAAGATCACCTCCGACGCCGGCCATACTAACTACATAGTGTTCAATAACAGTGAGTTGTTGAACGCCACGCGCCCGAACTGGAAGTCCGCAGGGGATATCGAGATCAATGTAGCCAAGGGGATGGCGACGGTGCGCTTTGGCGGGACGGTCGCTCTCGAGCGGCCCGTCCTCGGGGGTGACTGGAAAAAACCTGCACGATTGCGTCTGCGCACCACAAACGGCGCTGGCATAAGTGCCATAAAAGCAGTATTCTCCCAGAATGCGAGTGATAAGCTGAGTGAGAGTATAGTCAATATCGAGGGTGCACCAGATATTAAGGCACCGGTGAAACCCGCCGCCTGGGCTGAAGCAATCCGGCTACTCGGTAAAAATCCTGAGGATGCTTCGGTGCGGTCACAACTGGCGAATTTCGCGTGGGCCGACGCGAACGATGATTACGTGATTCAGGCTGGAGAGTTGAAACTCTCTAACACAGGCGGCACCGGCAGTACCCTTTTCGTTGACGATAATTTAAATATTTACCTGAGATCGGATGCCGCGGGCGGGCCGGATTACCGTGTTGTCGAAGTATTGGGTCGAACACCAACCGGCAACCCAATCTGGGATTGGGGTCGACAACGTTCCGGACCAAATACTCCCTTCAGTCAGACCCGGTCGCTATGGGCAGACGTAAAGGGTAACGTCTATCAGACATCCGCGCACGGAGGCGATGGCTACAATCACAATTGGCAGTGGCCCGCGACATTCGTTAATGCCACCGCCGTTGTAAAGACCGGTTCCGATGGCACTATACTATGGCAGGCCGGCGAACGGGCCGCGCGTGGGATGCCACATCCGCGCGGGCAGATGCATTACCCTATCAACACCCTTGGCGTCGTGAATGGTTGTGTCGGCTTTGCGGATTACATTGAGAATCCTGCCGAGTTTTGGACCGAGGATGGGTTATATATTGGTGGTGTTTTCGACAGTCACGCCGATGGACCGCATCCACGCGCCTATTCATGGTTTCGTGTGAATATTAATAAAGGCGATGACTTCACTGAAAACCTCGCCCTACTGCAATACGACATGCTGGTTGGCGGCAACCTCGCCAAACAACGCAACGGCGATGTTCTTTTCTTCGGTTGTGGCTGGAACAATATGCCGGTCTATCGAGTAACCGGGTGGGACCGAATCAAACGGCAGCAAGGTACGGTCACGACGCCGACAGCGCCACGAACCTCTGTGCGTAAAGGTACTGGATTGCAGGCTGAGTATTTCTCAAATGACAAAATGGAAGGTGAAGCCGTTCTAACGCGTGTTGACGCCAACATTTGGTACGACACAAAAAATTCCTGGCATTTCGATGATAATAAAGAACCAACAAATCCTGATGAAAAGAAAGATTTAGATGATTCGCGTACCTGGGTTCGAAAAAAATGGTCTGCCCGCTGGACAGGTACCTTAGAACCAGTGGTCAGTGGACACCATACCTTCTCCGCTTATACCACAGATTCCGGAATAAGACTGTGGTTGGGAGGTCGTTTAATCCTTGATAATTGGGAAGCCAGCGGTAAATTCTGGTCGTATCCAGTAGACCTGCATCCAGGACATCGTTATCCTATTCGCATGGAATTGCGACGTATTGGTGATAAACCAGAGGTGCATCTCAACTGGGAAGCTCTTGATTTGCCCGTAACGCATATCCCACAGACAGCGATGTATCCCGACACGCAGTCAACTGTATTAAATATATCATCGTTATCTACTGCTATCTTAAAAGATAGCGGCGATAAGGTTCAATTCAGTATTGAACGAACAGGACCTACTGATGCACCACTTGTCATCCCGTTTAAATTGGTAGGTACAGCTAAATCAGGCATTGATTATATTCCTGCTCAGCAGCAAAGTATCGTCATCGAGGCCGGAAAGCGCGAAGCAAAACTCATTATTAAAATCATCGATAATCCAGTGCTTTCGAGTGGTGTAACCATTAGATTTGTGCCAGCAGTATCAGAGGATTACATTATCAATGAATCTGTAATACCGGAAGTCGCCATCCGAATGCCGAAGGATTACGGATATCGCTGTTATGACCGTATTGTTGCCGCGCAAAAATATGTTGACACTATAAATATGGATATTGGACAACCTATTGCTGAATGGGTATTGTCATGCCGCGGGTACTTCAATGTTATGCATGCTAACGATGAGGCATTACTGGAAGTGCTGGACGCTGACGGCAAATCCATTATCTCACTCTATATGTTCCGTGGCGACGCAAAACCAAACATCACAAAAAAAGCAGGCCATACGAATTACTTTGTATTTAACAATCACGAATTGATGAACGCCGCCACCCCGGACTGGAAATATGCAAATGGTATGCAGGATATTGAAATAACAGTGGCAAATGGTATGGCAACGGTAAAATATGGCGGTACTGTCAAACTTGAATGCCCTGTTCTTCAGGGAGATTATACACGGCCGGCTTTCATACGTGCGCGAAGCAACACTACAACCGCCACTGTTCGTGTGAAAATCGGAAATCTTAAATACAGGATACCTAATGATGTTAAATAGTAGTTATCATAAATGAATATTAACAGTTAATTCATATTCATTATCAATAAGAAAT
>JBIJDE010000316.1:0-5932 GCA_044344305.1 Armatimonadota bacterium | reverse complement strand
ATTGTTCCCCAATTTGCGCTGACTACACGCACTTCGCTGGGGATGTCATTGGTAACGCCAGTATCCTGATTGTACAGGTAACGGCGCAGGGTGGTTTTAGTACCGCTGCCATCGCTGAGTAGAATACCCAGGTCGCCTTGCAATTGAGCGTTTTTAACAGGTGCTGACATACCCAGGTCTGCCCATGGTATAGCGACTTGTGCGAGATAGCTATTTGCTTCAACCTGTACAGTGCCGGTAACGGTTGTCAGTTGTATAACTCGCTCAAATGGTTCTTCCGCAACTGGAGATTTATATAACATTGGCGCTTTTGCCATTCCTGCCGGAACTTTGCCCCACATAGCTACTGCATTTAATGCACCTTTATCGCCGGGGGTAATGATTACCCTGACATCACCGGGTTGCACCACGCGTTTACCTTCCGGTTTCGGGTTGACTATGCCAAGGTGAATATCTACACCATCGCCACCCTTGAATGGGAAATGCCAGTCGGTGGTGACGTTTTTCCACGGAGTAGAATCCTGAACTTTGAATATTGCATAGAGGTTTTTGTCATCATATGCTAATCCAACTTGTGCTTTAGTAGTTTCATCAATAGTTATGGTACCAAGTTTTTTCAAATCCCAGCCTTTTAAAGTCGCGTCCAAAGCTGGAGTTGCTTTTATTGCGTTTAATGGTGGTGCTGTTTGCTGTCCATTATCTATTGTTGCAGAAGCGATGACGGCTTTGAAATCATCGTTGCTGACAGATAGTTTGCCAGCATCAAAGGTACGTATTTTATCCCATCCCTGGAGTTCAAGAATACGTCCATCTACGTCTCCGCAGAAAAGGTAAACCTTGCCTGTTTTCGGATGTTTAAAGAAATATCCAGAGAAGTTCTCGATGAAGAATACATCAAAATTCGGTGCTGGTCCCCGACCATTATCATATCCTACCTGGTCAATAAATAGTCCGTCTTCACTGAGGAAACCGAAGTAACCACGATAAACGCCAACGCCGACAATTTGTCCACCGTTTTGTTTAGGCATTTCTGCAAATCCAGCAATTCGCAATGCACCATACAAGTCGCCAGTTTTCGCTAATGGTGCTTTTAGGGCATAAAATACCGCTACTCGACTGTAACGCCAGTCTATTTTTCCATCGCGATCAAACTTATATATACCATCTTCGCCACCACCGTCCATGCCGCCATTTACCGGGTTACGGAGACTGGCAACAGCATAAAACTTTTTCCAGTCGTCTTTATATGAAGGCCAGACATCCATCCAGTTGCTGTATTTCGTCATTGGTCCCGTACCGGTGATAATTTTTTCAGCATCTTCAGGTTTTGGGTAGTTGGGTATTCCTTTTTCATCAAGTCCATTGGGACGGAATATTCGGTTGCCTTGAATAAATCCACCACCCGGATGCATGGTTCCGCCAAACTGTGCGATTGCGTTTCCAAGTCCAACACCACTTATCTTACGACTTTCACCTTCCTGTATTAATCCGTCGCCGTTCTGGTCTTTCCATTCGAATGATGTGTTCCATGGCCATTCCTGTTTTGCAGCATTGAGTGCCGGAAATGCTTTCTGGTAATTGCCAATGGAATATACCGGAACATATTTATCATCTTTCACCGCGAACACGCCGCCGTGGCCGTTAAACGCGAATGGTTTGCCAGCGATGGTAGTCTGGTGAAAAGTTGCACCCATGAATCCATAACCCATTTCAGACCCGCCGATTGCCGGGCCATCCATGGCGGACTGTCGGTATACTGTCGTCAATGGACGCCATGTTCCTTTGGTGTAATCAACGAGGAATTTGGTATCGTGAATCAGCACCTCTTCCGGCTTATCAAGATTAGGTGCCATCATTGGCGCATAAGCCGCGCTGCCGTAGAAATCTTTTATTAATTTACCATTTTTCACATTCCAAAGACTGATGCGTTTCGGAGTGCTGTCGTGTTCAGTAACCCACAATTGTCCTTTTGTATCAACCGATATTCCGCATGGATTCAAAATACCATCCGGGTCAAACTTGCCCATTAATGGTCGTCCGCCTTTTTTACCGATAGATTTAACAAGTTTCCCCTGCGCGTCATATCTCAGCACTTGCATCTGTTTTCCGCCTACGCTTACCCATAATATTCCTGCGTCTAATGCCATGCCATAAGGCATTTCCAAACCTTCAGAAATGAATTGGTTAACTGTACCATCTTTTAAATTTATGGTGATAACCTGTTCACCACTTATTGCGAATAAACGATTGTTTACAGCATCATATTTAACATTCCCTGGATTTTGTACTATGTAGGTATTTACTACCTTCATGGTCTTTTTGTCGAGTGTAACGATTTTATTCTCAATATATAAAGATGCAAACAGGTAATCCGGACTGGTGGTTAATCCTGTAATATTGGCTTCATGAATAGCCGCCGCGCCTACTGGTTTTGTCGGCCAACTGGTAGTGTTCCAGTCGGTTATCGGCATTACTCCCTGGCCTGATATAAAGTTCATTCGATTACCATTAGTTGCGTTGAAGACGAATAGTCCACCGTGATTTATACCTTTACGGTTTTTACCATCTTTTGCTACATAAATCATCTCATTATCGTATACCAGCGCAGTTGCACCACCGTCAAAGTCACCCCATGAGATGCGTGAACCCCATTGTTTTTGACCTGTTGCATCTACCTTTATCAGGAAATCTCCGCCTTCGTTGAAAGTCCACATCAGGTATGTATTGCCTTTATCGTCAGATACCGCGTCAATAGGATTAGCGTGGTCGCCACCCCAACCGAACTTTCCACCACTGTTTCCCCAACCCGGGTTACCGCTATTCATTACGCTACTGATATATTTTGGTGTTATGCCGGGATGAGTGAGTGCTTTCATAGTATATTGTCCGGGTGGTACTGGCTTACCATTATCATCTTTACCATCCCACGTTTCGGTTTGTATACCAGCACTGCGTTGTACCTTGGTTAATAGGGTGCGCACAATTTGTCCGTCAGACTGACAAATAGCAAGGCTTACGAATCCAGTTGTTGGATTCGTATATTTAACAGGAATATTAAATACTGTATTCACTTTATTTGTTTCGAATATTCGTATTTCATCTGTTGCTTGTGCTGATAATGTCGCTTTCACATCTGATGGTGCGATGAAATTAACCGTTCCCCAACCATCTGTGCGCTGAAAATGAAAACCACCGGCAGATACAACTTCAAAAAAGTTATGCTGTAATGAACCGTCGGCATTTCCCCACAATGGTTGCAAAGTGGCGGTCCATTTATCGCCTGGTTTCGGTGCTGTTGCTTTCAATACTGACCATGGAATTCTACCTTCCAAAGCATAACCGCCATCGCATTTCTTGAATGTAAGTCCACTTTTTTCACCAATCAAGGTAGTGACACCGTGGAAATCCATACCATAACGCAAGTCTAATGTAGGTTGCGCTTTATCAGTGAAATACCACATGGTGCAATGTACGATTGCTTCGCTATTTATTTTATCTGCAGTAATTGGATTTTTCATAGTTGCATCTGTTATCAAACGGAATTGTAAACCGTCACCTGCCCAACCTCGAAAGGGATCAACTGTCGGGTCAACACGGTTAATCATAGGACTGGCATCAACATATTTTACCGCCAACAACAATCCGTTGGTGTCATAAGATGTTGCCACTTTACAGGAGAAGAATTCCTTTAAATCCGGATCTGCATACATATCAATGAAAGTATCTGGCTTCCATTCTGACAAATCACCATCAATGGTAATCTTTCCATCTTTACAAGCATCCTGAACAGGAAATGAATTCAAATGGGTATGTTTGTATTTGGGTATTTCTGCACTTGTAATAGTAGCAAGTAACAGGAAAATTACCATTAACCCGATGACGTGAAACAAACTTTTAATCATTGACCTTCTCCTTTTATTATAAATGCGATTATCGCATTCTTATCTTAACTACACGCTGATTACCAGCATCGTATACTACTCCGCGACCACCAGAAATGCTTACCAGTGTTGGACTATCAAATTGCCCGGTGTCACCACCTGCATTATCAGTAATCCCAATTTGTGCAGTAAATTTTGGTGATTCAGTTGGATTTGTGCTTATGAGAAATGATAACACACGCTGTCGTTTACTATCTGATACAAGCAGATATCCGCTGTCCGCGGCAAGGTATAATGTGTCGCCAAAGGTATCTGTACCAGTACTATTTAATATCCAACTTGGCGTAAGTAGTCCATCTTTATCAACTTTAAATGACTGAATAAAATTGCCTATGGATATCAATAATGATTGTCCTGAAGATGTTATTGAAGTAAGAATTCCTGCGGGTAAAGTGGTTGTGATTGGAGTAAACTGGCATGGTTCAGCGGTTGTTGCACGTACCAGTTTATTATTGCGGGAGTCAATGCCGAAGATAAATGTTGAAATCTGTGCTATCGCAGTCATTCTGCCGTCAAATGTGCCGGTTTTTAGCGTTTCAGCATGATTTGCTCTATCAGTGAATGGCTCCGGTTTCATTTTAATTGCGGATATTCCGGTTTGCAAAGGTTTATAGTCTAATGAACAATATCCGGGGCTCATGCCATAAGAGAATATATTCCCCTGTCCATCGTTGAATCCCTGGCAAGTTGGACCCTGGTATTCCGCGCGAACAGGCGGGACTGCGGGGTCGTTATTTACGAAGTCAAACCATAGCATCCCAGTGCTGTTGTCATTTCCGACGCCGATGTACCCTTGGGGTGTTATACCCAGACAATATGAATAGGGGATTGAGCCAAAACGGTGTTTTAGCACTAAACGGTCATTTACTATTGCTGCCAAATATAAAGTGTCGGTTGATTTTATGTAGAAATCACCATCTGGTGCATCTGCAACCTGTGTTATTCGAAATAGTGCGTTATTCCATTGTGAAACTACACCAGGAGAAGATTTCATCTCTCGGTTGAAAATGCCGACAAATCCATAATGTCCGGCATCCCATACTCTATCTTTTGTCAACATTACTGATCCGGTATATCCAGTAGGGACAGCTCCCATTGAAGGTAATGTTACTGGTGTGAAATCTGGTAATGGTTCACCTGTTATACTAACTTTATAGACTTTATTTCCACCACCACGATAAAAGTTTCCTTTTTCATCCATGCTTATTCTGCCACCATTTATAGGGTCAAGAAACATGGTTTGCAAAGTTCCATCAGGTAAAACTTCCTGCACAAGATAACCTAATATTTTATATCCGTCTGCTGGAGTATATTTCATTTGAGAATATCCAATATACAGATGCTCGCCATCAACACTGGATGTAACCATAACATCTCTACTATACCATGGGTCGCTCCATGTGGTTAATTTACTGCGTGGAACAATAACTTCTACTTTTGCATCAGGGTTGCATTTTACTCGGCAAATATTTGGCTGCACAAGAATCCACGGTGGCATAAGATGGTTGAAATTGCCAGAATAATCGTAAGGAATACCTGCTATAAAATATAAATATCCATGAGCAAATGTAAAAGTAGCACCACCTAACTGCCATTTGTTGGGGATTTTATTCTCCCATAATTTCTTTCCATCAGCATTCATTACTACTATTCTGTCGCCACCGCCGGTGTAAATACGTCCTTTGGAATCACCTACCACACCGCCACCACTTCGTCCAAGAATAGATCGTACAACAGACCAGGCTTCACCACCACCGCCACTATTGCCAACAACACCAACCCACTCTAATGAAGAATTTGCCGCATAGATAGCAGATGAGAGCATTATAATTATTAAGATAGTAATAATTTGCGATAGTGATGAAAAGCGAACCATAATCTATTCTCCAAGTACCTGTTTCAATACAGGAAGAACTGCCTTTGCCATCCGGTAAAATCCCAGGTCATTTGGATGACATCCATCTACTGTACATGCATCGCGATTGTCTGTT
>JBIJDE010000315.1:0-5949 GCA_044344305.1 Armatimonadota bacterium | reverse complement strand
ACCAGGAAAATCAGTTCGTCCATAAGTACCGGCAAATAACGTATCACCGGTTACCAACACACCATGTTCCTGATTATAAAGGCAGATACAACCAGGGGTATGTCCGGTTGTATTCAACACTATTAATAATTGGTTGCCAACCTTTACCGTATCACCTTCAGCATAAAATATCTCCGGTGTACAGGGAACCAGGGTGAACGGCATGTTAAATGGTGCGGTTGATGGGTTTTCTAGCATTTCCAGGTCGCCGCGATGCGCGGAAATCGGTGCGCCAAAAGTATCTTTCAATTCTGTTATTCCCATTGTGTGGTCCCAATGTCCATGAGTCAGCACAATTTCAGTAACCTTGACTCCCCATTCTTTTGCTTTTCCCTGCATTAATTTGGCTACTTGCTGTGGAGCATCAACAATAATTGCCTCGCCAGCCTCACAATCGGCTATCAAATAACAATTCACTTCTAACGGTGCCCCCGGCACACTATAAATTGATAACATATTTTACCTTTGATGATTTTATAGTTATAAAATTTGTATAAAATTTTCTTCTAATTAATAACTTCTCTATTGTCATTCTCAGTTCCTGCCGTTATTATTGCTCTGTGAGTTACTTTTCTGGATTATCAACTAAAATAAGGACTATCGCGCCGGAGCGTTGGGTAATATTATTACTGATGCTAATTGCCGGGGTGGCGATATATTGGGCATTCTCGGTAAATAGTGCGCAATTAAGGGTTACTATGTTGTCAGTGGGTGACGGTGACGCGATAATAGTACAGGGTTACAACGGGAAAACTATCATGATTGACGGTGGCAGTCGCGGGTATGAGACGGTAGGTGAAGATGTGATAGTGCCAAATTTATATGCTCTGGACGCCAATATGCCAGGACTTAGTATGCCGGGTATCACCACTATTGATGCGATAATCATTACTCATACCGATGACGACCACGTAAATGGTTTGCAGGCTGTTATGTCGTCTCTGAAGGTGAAAAGCATATATATGCCCGGCAATAAATTCGATGGCAAAACTGGTGCTTTATACAACACTGCGATTAAAAATAACATTCCAATACTACCAGCAGTGCAAGGACAGATAATTCCACTGGGTAACGATTCAAATTTATCTATACTATATCCTCAACCATATGAAAAATCAAAAGGCAATACCGCTTCTGTAGTTGTATTACTTACATGTGACAGCACATCCATACTTTTCACTGGTGATTTAGACGAAACCGGCGAAAAACAACTGATAAAAAGATACCCTTACCTGCATGCAGATATTTTAAAAGTTGCACATCACGGAGCAGATACCGGTACAAAAGATGCATTTCTTAATGCGTTATCCCCCACTACCGCACTTATATCTGCCCGGGGAAATACCGACCACCCACATCCTAATACATTAAAAAGATTAGCAGATAGGAATATCACTATTTGGAGAACTGATACCGATGGATGTATATTTGCCAGCAGCAATGGAAAACAGTGGAAGATTTTTGGATATAAAGGGAAGAGATGAATTGTAAATTGTAAATTGCAAATGGCAAATTGTAAATTAAAAATGCAAAATTAAAAATTATTGTAAATAGAAATCCACTAATGCCTTCATACCCAAGGATGCTGTCTCAATAGCACAAAAAAAATCCCACAAATCCTCCCAATCGTCTCAATCCGAGGTTCAGACACAAATGGTGTCACCGCAGTGACAGAGAGAGTAATCTGTAAAGATTAAACTGTTTTACACTTCTTAAATTCTCAAAAAAATCACAACAAATTGACAACAATAGTGTCAAAATGTATCATAATTTAACCGGTTTATTGATACTACACATTAGCTTTCCGGTTTTTTGTCACCTTAACCTTAATTTTGGAGAAACTCTATGAAACTGTTCTGGCAAAGGGGCGTTATATTCGTCCTGTGTATGCTGTCCCTTGGCGTCTTAGCCACTGAGACAGAGAATCTTGGCATTTCTATTCTGCCAACACCCGGTGCTGTAACCATTGACGGTAAAGTCAATGATTGGGACCTGTCTGGTGGGGAATTTATTTGCAGTGATGCAGAAAATCAGCGCGATAAAATGGCTGTTTGGATGCATGGCATGTATGATGCAGACAACCTTTATTTATTGGCACGCTGGAAAGATGATGCACCGATGAATAATCCGGGCAGTACCAAGGGTGATTATGGTTTCGCTGGTGACTGCTTGCAATTCCGCGTTGTTACCAACCCAAAACAAAAAAACCAACGTGCGTCACACTGGACCTGCTGGTTTGATCGCGAAAAGATTGATGTAATGGATGTCGCATATGGATTTCAGTTTAACGAAGGAAGCCTGCGCGACGCAAAAACAAAAGGTGCCAAACAGGCATTTCTGAAAGATGCAGATGGAAAAGGTTATTCCCAAGAACTATCTATCCCCTGGAGTTTAATAGCGAAAGAAGGAGCGACATTTAATGCTGGCGATGAAATCGTCATTACATTTGAACCGAATGTAACTATCGGACTAAGTGGTCGCTGGACAATGAAAGATAATTTCAAAGTTGGTTTGACTCCTGACCGTGTATTCACTTTCATGGCTAATAACTGCTGGGGAACAGGTACCCTGGAAGCAAAAGGGAAAATCACTCCTCGACCAGTACGACTTGCAGATGCACGCGAATTTACAGTTAGTATGGCAAATGGTGTACCGATAGTCGATTGGACAGGTATTATTAAAGTAAAAGAACTCAAAGGTTTTAAAAATATAACCTTTAACATGCCAATTGATGGATATATTTCACTGAATATTAAGGATAAAACAGGCTTTGTTGTACGTCAGTTATTAAATTCTGCTTTCTACACAAAGGGCAAACATACCGTAAAATGGGACGGACTTACCACTATTAATTGGCGCACACCTGGAACCCCGGTAGCAGAAGGCGAATATCAATGGGAAGCGATCTGGCATAAAGGTATCGGGCTGAAATTAGTTGGTTGGGCTGGAAACTCCGGCAATGCACCATGGGATTCAACCCCCTCTTCAAACTGGGGCGGAGACCACGGAATACCCAGCGCATGTGCCACCGATGGCGAAAAAGTCTACCTTGGGTGGAGCGGTGCAGAAGCCGGTAAAGCTATCGTAGCAACTGACATGAAAGGCAACGTCGTTTGGAAAGGCAGTCGTGCCGGCATGTCTGGTGCTAATCTAATTGCTGTTGATAACGGCACTGTCTACGCACAAAATTGGGGTGGAAATATATTCCGCCTGGAAAGTAAAAAAGGCGGATTTACTGCCTGGGCAGGTACAGACAGCTCACCAGATATCTTCATAAAAAATATCTGGACAGATGGCAAAGCACCTGATGAAGCAAACGGTTTGGACGCAAAAGGCGGTAAGTTATTCCTATCATTCACCGCAGCAAATACTATACTAATTTTAGATGGAAAAGATGGAAAAGTTATTAAGAAAATTACTGTTACTTCTCCTTCTGATATAAAAACCACCGATGGAAAAAATGCGTATGTAATTTCGAATGCAACAGATATTCTTTCGCTCAACCTTGAGACTGGTGATGTAAAACCATTTACTCAGGGTTTGAAAAATGCCCGCGCTATTGCTATAGGAAAAGATGGAAAAGTATATGTTGGACTTGGAGAACCGCAAAACCAGGTAGTAGTATTTGGCACTGATGGCAAACAGACTGCTACTATTGGCCGCACCGGCGGACGCGCGTTATCCGGCAAATGGACATCAGATGGTATGGCATTTATCAACTCAATAGTAGTTGATGCAGAAGGTAAATTATGGGTAACCGAAGCCGATTATAATCCAAAACGAATCAGCGTATGGAATACCACTACTGGATTATTAGTAAAAGAACTGTTCGGACCAGCTACCTACGGCGCATTGGGCGGCGCAATCTGTCCAACCGATCCTACTGTCATGGCTGGAAATGGTGTAGAGTGGAAACTTGATGCCAAGACTGGTTTAGGCACCGTTACCGGTACTATTACCCGCGATGGTATGGAAGTATCCCGCTATGCCAAAGGTGCAAATGGAAAAATATATTTGGCCGTTGCCCCAGGCTGGATTCATGGTTCAAACGCTATACGCATATTTGAACGTTTAGGCGAAGGTGATTATAAATTACGCACCATGTTCATCTATGAAGGAAAAGATAAAACCGCCAAAACTAAATTCTGGGCGGATGAAAATGGCGATGAAAAACAACAGGACAATGAAGTAACTACCTTCGATGGCTTAATAACCTTCAGTGGCTGGTACATGGGTCTGACGCCGGATATGACTATCTACAGCGGTAATAATCAATATAAAAATACCGGTTTCACCGCCTGTGGTGCACCCAAATATGACCTTGCCAATCCGGTAAAAACTCCTATTGCCGGTTTAGGTTCCACTGATGGTAAACTTATTATGCAGCAAGGTGATTATGGCGTTAATGAAGGTTGGAACAAATGTTATGACATAACCAGCAAAAAGCTGCTATGGACATATCCTGACAACTTCATTGGCGTTCATGGTTCGCACAATGCAACCCCGCCAGAAGGTGGAATGATACGCGGTTCCTATGGACCATGCGGTACATTCAAAATGCCGGAACCTATTGGAAACGCATGGGTGATTGCTACTAACGTCGGTGAATGGCATATCCTTACCGAAGGTGGTTATTATCTGACCCGTTTATTCGAGCCAGACCCCATGAAATTCAGTTGGCCTGAAGTGGCATCTCCTGGAGCCAGCATGGATAATGTACCATGTGGTATGGGCGGTGAGGATTTTGGTGGTTCAATTACTCTGGCAGATAATGGCAAATTATATGTCCAGTCCGGAAAAACTGGTTTCTGGAATATCGAAGTAACCGGCCTGGAAAATGTAAAATCATTAAAAGGCGATAAAGTAACTATTAATGCAGAAGATATTAAACTGGCGAAATCACTTCGCGAAAGCTATCTGCAGGAAGTTACCGGGACAAAACGTATAAATGTAAAACTGAAAACAGTTATCTTTACCGGCAATATCGATAAAGATTTTGAAGGGGCAGAGATAGTAAATTATCAGAAAACCGATGACGCAAAAATCCGCACTACATCTGCCTGGGACGAAAACAACCTTTACATGGCATGGGATGTAAAAGACAATACCCCATGGGTAAATGGTGGCATCGATGCAGCACAATTGTATATCGGCGGCGACACCGTTGATTTCCAACTCGGTCTGGATGTTAAAGCTGATAAGAACCGCAGTGAAGGTGTAAAAGGCGACATGCGCTTGTCAATCGGCAGCTTCAAAGGTGCTGCCACAGCAGTTATTTATCGCAAAGTTGCTGATGTGAAAAAGCCGATGACATTCTCATCCGGTATAGTTCGTGAATATAAAATGGATTTCGTTGATACTATTGCTGATGCACAAATCAAGGTACAGATAAACCCGGGTAAGGGATATATCGTAGAAGCGGCAATACCATTAAAATCATTGGATTTAAAACCGGTAGAAGGTGCAAACCTGACACTGCGTGGAGATTTTGGCGTGACCCATGGCGACCCCGCCGGACAGCGCACCCGTTTGCGTTCATACTGGAGCAATCAACACACCGGTATCGTTGACGACGCGGTATTTGAATTGCAGATGGAACCCAAAAACTGGGGTGAATTGATATTTAAATAGAAATTAATTTCATTCCGTACATTATGAAAGATTTGGCAGCTTTAAAAGGTTGCCAAATCTTTTTTTTAATAGTTTTTAATCAGTTAGCAATCAAATTTAAACAAAAAGAGTCAGGATTTGATTAAAATATTTTTAAGGAAGGCAAGTTGCATAGTATTCTAAATATCTCAAAAATATACAGACTTACCACAACATCTAACAAAATAGGTCTTTAATATTCAGTCACCGTGTGGAAAGGGACGCAAGTCCGGCTCGATTTACTGCAAATATAACTTCCTG
>JBIJDE010000037.1:0-19394 GCA_044344305.1 Armatimonadota bacterium | reverse complement strand
ATATCAGATGGAGTTCCTGGTTTCAATAATTCAATTTTTATATCCCCCGGATTTCCAGTAGATGTCCAAGTTATATTCTGCGTGCTTCCTATTGCCCATTTCTCACCACCGATTGGACTGGTAAGTGTAATAGTAGCACTTGGAGCAGCATCACTGATAGAATACAATCTTTTATCATCTGAACCAATATATAAAACGCCTTTATCACTGATAGCAGGACTTGATTTTATCATATCGCCAGTAGTATAGTGCCAGATTTCTTTTCCGGTAGCAGGATCAATTGCATAAACATTTTTATCCCATGAACCAACATATATAGTTCCATCCTTGCCTACAATCGGGCTTGACTCTATTTTATTGCCTATAAACGTTGATATCCATTTCTCTTGACCATCTGAGGTATTTAAAGCATAAAGTTTAGAGTCAGAAGATCCTACATAAATAGTTGTGCCATCCGAACTTATAGCAGGACTTGATTTAATTGCCCCACCAGTTTTATAAGCCCATTTACGCCCACCATTTGTTGGATTCACAGCAAATACATAAGTATTATCACAACCGATATAAATAGTTCCATCAGTACCAACTGCAGGACTTGAACTTATACTACCTCCAGCATAATAACCGTACCTATCAGTACCAAATTTCCAGTCTATTATTCCGCTGGAGGTAACAGCATATAACTGCTGATCTGACGATCCAATATAAATAGTACCACCATCTGGACTAATTGCTGGTGAAGATGTAATTGAAGTTCCTACTGGAATTGCCCACAATTGCTGACCATCTGCAGTTTTAATTGCATGAAGTTTTCCATCTTTAGACCCTATAAATATTATTCCTGACTTGCTATTAATTACTGGTGAAGAATCAACATCGCCAGTCGTTGCATATGGTGTTTGCCATTTCAAATTGCCATTATCAGGATTTAAAGCATAAACATTATCATCCTGTGAACCAATATAAATAGTTCCATCGGGTCCGATTGCTGGACTTGAATAAACTGGACCTTTAGTAGTAAAAGGTTTTGTCCATTTTTGCGACCCATCAGATCTAAATGCATAAACTTTACCATCTGTGGAACCAACATAAATAGTACCGTCTGCCGCTATTGCCGGACTGGAATATACCGCAGCACCGGTTGTAAAAGATTTAGCAGTTACATTTTTTGATATTGGCCCAATATACGGACTTTGTCCAGTTCGCTGTTCATCATGATGAAACATCGACCATGGATTAATTTGTGGAGTTCCAGTAATGGTGAAATTATTGCTTTCGTTAGTAATTGTAGGGTTATTTTTAACACTAATTTTAACTTTATAATCTGATCCAAGGTTGTAGTCTGTTGGAATATTCCATAGATATGAACCTGTATCAGGAACATCATAAGTGTTTATAAGAGTTAAACCTTCAATAATTTCTATTGTCACATTGCCTGTATTAGCGATTGCAGTTTTCCAAGTAATATTTTGCTGTGTTCCTATCTGCCATTGTTCACCACCATTTGGTGTTAAAATAATTAACGGCGTATCGTCGCCAAATGCATACAATTTTCCATCATCAGAACCAATATATAGATTCCCATTTGCATCAATTGCAGGACTTGACATCAGTTTGTTTCCGATAGGAACAGCTGGCCATTTCATAGACCCGCCAGGTGTGATAGCATTAAGTTTACCGTCTTGTGAACCAACATACAGATTGCCAATTTTATCTACCGCAATACTTGATACTATTTTATTACCGGTCAAATATGGAATCCATTTTTCTTGACCATCAGAAGTGTTCAATGCATATACTTTATAATCATCTGATCCAGAATAAACAGTTAACCCGTCAGAACTCATCGCAAGTCCTGATTTAATAGGTCCTCCAGTCTTAAATGCCCATTTACGTCCTCCATCCATTGAATTTACAGCAAATACATAACTATTATCACAACCAAAATAAATAGTTCCATCAGCACCGACTACAGGACTTGAACTTATAATACCACCGCTATAATAACCATATCTATCGGTACCACTGGTCCATTTTTTACTGCCATTAGAATTTATAGCATATAAATTTTCATCTGATGACCCAACATAAATGGTATCACCTGTTATACTCATTGCCGGACTGGAATTTATAGGACCACCAACGTCTACAGCTGGCCATGCAACCTTGCCATCTGCAGGATTGATGGCGTGTAATTTACCATCCTGAGAACCAATATAAATATTGCCATTAGGTCCTATTACAGGACTTGATGATATTTGGCCTCCTGTCTGATAAGGAGCAGGCCATTTCGCTTTACCATCTGCGGTATTTATTGCATATACATTACTATCTTGAGAACCTACATAAATCGTAGAACCATCATCACTAATGGCTGGGCTTGATGTCACTGGTTTAGACGTCGAAAATGACCATTTCTGTGTTTTATCAGGATTAAATGCATAAACTTTGCCATCATCTGAACCAACATAAATCGTCCCGTCAGCACCAATGACAGGACTGGAATTAATTGCACCTCCTGCAGGAGTTGACCATTTTATTTTATTGGTCAAAGGTCCATCATACGAACTTCGTCCAGAATGCGTCATGTCATGTCCCAACATAGGCCACGGACTGAATGCGGTTTGCCCAAACGCCATCGACAGCGCAAATACCACTAAAACCAAAACTAAAAATACTTTTCTCATTTGAGAGTTCTCCTTTTGTGTCTTTCTACACCACTAATTGAATAGTTTTCAAAATCAACTAATTTACGATTGTTGATAAATTATGACGCAATTAGGCCAATAATTTTTTATCCATACGCCGCGACTGCCGCCAACTTCATTTGCCCAACCAATAAGACCGCAATATATCTTTGCAAATGATGCACATAATTGAGAATATCCCGGGGGTACACCTATAGATTGAAGTGCGCCAGAAATATTCCATATTGATAGCGGAGCCAAAGCACCTGTTACCCAACGTGCCCTGCTATTGTTTAATCCCCATTGAAATCCCCACCAATACACACGAAATGAGTTTTCATTGGCACGTATATTGGTATTGTTCTTTGCATGAATTGTTAAGTCGTTATCAATAGTCAAATTTCCTGAAAGAACTCCTTCATTTGTTTTTTCAAGAGCAATTTCTGCAAATTTTTGCGCTTCAGGAGAAAGCGAAGCTCGCGTCGTCGGATTTATAACGAGAGTTCCATCTGATTTTAATTGTAGTTGTTTCTCAATCTCTGAAATCATCTCTTCCATTTTAATGCGATTTTCATTATTAGTCCTAATCTGCGATTGTAAGTCAGGAGTTAACTGCAGTTCTGTCCCCTGAGTTAATTGCGGTTTTGTAGTATTACCACCACAACCAGCAAGCATCGATACCACCATTAGCAACATTATACTAATCAGTAACGAAGCAACCTTGCACCCACATTTCCGTAAATGTAAAAACATTTTTATCCCCTTTTTATTTCATATTATATATAGAATATTTTTATATATATAACTATCCCTGCAATCATTTGCTGTATAATATACAGATTGTAAAAACAAAGTCAATACGTAAATTTCGTATATTTTATTTATTTTGCTACAAAATCATGATGTTAAAGGTATTAAGTTGATATTGATAGAAATGACTAATGAAAATCAACAGGCGGGCCGCCTGTTGTACGGGGGTAATATGACTGAATTGCTTATTACGCGCAAGCGGATATTGTTGGACGATAGTCCGGTGCTTTATGACAAGGCTTTGGTGCCGGCGAACTTTGGCGACTGGGAAGTTTTTAGTGCGGAGTGGAGTTGTGATGAAGACGGTCTGGTTGGTCGCAACCCGTTGGCGGGGCCGGGGTGCATCGTCTGTCGTCAGCCATTCCCCGGCAATGTGCTGGTTGATTGCGTGGCGCGGGTATTGCCGCCATCGACACACGATATTGATGTTATGTGGAATATGAGTTGGGATATGACGACTAATGAGCGTGGCGTTGCCTATGTCGCCGGGGTACAGGGATGGTGGGATGGCAAGATTGGCATTGAAAAATCACCGGATTACAAGCTGCTGGCGACGGTGCCTTGCCCATGGTTTGTGGCTGACCGTGATTATCACATCCAGGTGGGTAGCGTAGACGGCCACTGCTTTGTATTCGTAGATGGCGAATTAAAGCTGGAACTGATTGATCCCGACCCGATAGACTCGCAAGTGAATAACAAAGTCGGATTTGAAGCCTATCAGAGCATGATACGGATAAAAAGCGTGACCGTACGGCAAATAGTATGGGAAGAACGGGAGCAGGCGTATGTGGAGGAGTTTTAAAATTGCAAATTATGGGACTATGCTTGTTTGGCTAATACATTTGGATAGGTAATTGATGTGTAAAATTGATCCGTCCTATCTTTTCAATCCTATCAATCGATGTAAAAACTGAAAACTGAAAACTTATTTCTATAACAAAAGGTAAATTTGATGTCTAAAACTATACAACTTGCTTGTCGACCTGTTCCGAATGTGAATATTTTACCGCATGCGCCATTGCCGGTGGAGATTTATCATGCGCGGTTGTGGGCGGCGGCGGTGCGAATTCAGCGGGCTGGGCTGGATGTTCTTGCCATTTATGGCGATCGGGAGCATAGTGCAAACCTGGCTTACCTTACCGGGTTTGACCCGCGGTTTGAGGAAGCTTTGTTGTTGTTGGGTAGCGATGGACGGACGAAATTATTAGTGGGAAACGAATGTATGGGATACACACCAGACCCGTCGCTGGATATTGATGTGGAACTGTTCCAGGAGTTTAGCCTGTTGGGACAACCGCGGGGTGAATCACGACCACTAAAGACGATATTAAGTGAATTCGGGTTGCAGCCAGAAGTGCGTGTTGGCGCGGTAGGGTGGAAATATTTTGACGGTAAATTGATACCGGCCGATGCATTGGATATACCGACTTACCTGGCGGAAACTTTGCGGGACATTTGCGGAGCGGACAAGGTGCATAATGCCACCGCGCTATTCATGGATGCCCAGCGTGGAATGCGCATAACTAATGAACCGGCGCAGATTGCCCAGTATGAACATGCTGCCAGTGTTGCCGCAGCCGGAGTGATGAATATGATTACTCACCTGGACGATGGCGTCGCTGAGTGGGAATTAGAACGTTATCTGGATTCTTGCGGGTTGACGCTGAGTTGTCACAGGATGATTAACGCAGGTGAAAAGGTGAAACGCGGCTTGTCCAGTCCTTCAATAAATAAGTTTAAAACTGGTGAATCTTTTGTTGTAGCTTTTGGTGTGACCGGTGCATTAACATGTCGTGCCGGATGTGTGGCGAAGGATCAGTCCGATTTACCAGAAGAACTCCGAGATTTTTACCCAAAATTTGCCAGTAATTACTTTGATGTTATCTCCACCTGGTACGAATCGTTGCGGGTGGGAGTCACCGGCGGAGAAGTTTACCATGCCGTTGAAAAAGTGCGAAACAAAAAGTTATATACCTTCGCGGTAAATCCCGGACATCAACTGCATCTGGATGAATGGGTAAATTCGCCATTCGCGCCGGAAAGCATGGTGACTCTCGAATCCGGCATGGCACTGCAAATGGATATTATCCCGGTATCGATAGGGCCATTTTGCTATATAAATGCCGAGGATGGCGTGGTACTGGCGGATGAAGAATTGCGAAAAACATTGCAGAAAGATTATCCAGAAATGTGGGAACGAATGCAAAATCGACGTGCTGTAATGCGCGATAATTACGGAATAAATTTGGATGAAAGCGTATTGCCGTTAAGCGATTTGGCAGGTTGGCTACCACCATACGCACTAAATTTATCGCAGGTTTTTGTGAAAGGTATTTGATTTTATTTTACATCGATTGATAGGATAGGTTAGTATCTTAAACCTTAATAATATTGAAAGGAAACAAGTTTTTGTAAATATTTTCTCTGCGTAACTCTGTGCTAAACTCAGTGCAACTCTGCGGTTAAGTTAGTATATAGCATGTTGATGATAGTTTTTATTTTACCACAGAGAACGCAGAGTTTAACGCAAAGTTACACAGAGGATATTTATGTGGCTTATACATTAAAGCCATATTGGACAGTGGGTGAAACCCACTTTAGTTTATTAGCCACGGAGTGGCGACATAATGAGTAACCCCAGGCGCAAGCCTGGGGAAGTAATAGATAACAAAGATGAGCCTTGTAAAGGCGACTTTATAAACGCACCTTTACAAGGCGCAACTTAAGATTATATTTCCCCCCAGGCTTGCACCTGGGGTTACTGATTAAAATGCCTTTACAAGGCAAAACCGAAAACTGAAAACTGAAAACTTTTCCAATTTATTAGGGTTAGGTGATTTATGACTGTAAAAATGATTCATTCTGGCAAATATCTGCAATGCCAAACATTCGCCATTATTGGTACAGACGGCGTGGTGATAATCGACCCCGGTTCTGGATATTTTGAAGATGAAGTGATTTTTGGATTGTGTGAAACAGGCGCAACGCCAGAGGATGTGCGAGCGGTATTAATCACCCACTGCCATTCTGATCACGCCTTTAATGTAGACCGTTGGCAATCAAGTGGTGCATTACTGATGGCATCTTCCCCCACCGCAAAAGCTATGAAGGATTGCGCGCCGTTGATATGGTGCGAACATACAGAATTAATAACCCCGGTTACAATTGACAAAGTATTGGCTGATGGTGAGGTTATTGATATATGCGGCATGCATATCACCTGCGTTGCCACCCCCGGACATACGCCGGGTTGTATGAGTTATCTGCTTCATGATGATACCGACATCATCGCATTCACCGGTGACATGTTGATGCCCGGTAGTCAGCCTGGTTGGGCAGGGGTAGATTTCTCTGGCGATGCATTACTCGACAGCCTGGAGCGACTGCAAAAGTATCCAATTAACAAGGTATATCCTGGCCATGGTACAATAACCGGCGATATTAATAATTGGCTGGAGAATGGAATACAACTGGGACGGGCAGGGAAATGGCAGTTGAACAGCGTACCAACATCGTATGAAGTGCCGGAGAAATAAGAGTTATTTTCTTTTTACTGAAAAATTTTTAAATCCAATGTAGTGGAAAAATTAGCCTTAATATTCATGGTATTGAGAGTAAAAACTGCTGTAATTAAGGCTTAACTGCGGAAGTTGGGTAAACATTAAATGTCTTATGGTAAAGGCTCAGTAACCGGTAAAAATCACGGTTAATGAGCCTTTCGAAGTTATTTACGATGAAAATATAATGAATTAGATACTATATTTTGCTTTCAGATAATTTTCGACCATAGTTCGATCATTGGTGCTCAAAATAGTACTGAATACGAAAAATTCTTCGATATGTCCTTTCCAGGTACGGGCATTTGTATCTGCCCAGCCAAGGGTAATACCATCAGGCCATATTTTTGGCACTGTATTAGTAGGATATGGACAACCATAGTTACCTGACAATACCTTAAATGTGCTTAAAGGGCTATAATTTTTTGTTTGCACTTTATTTATCCACATCTGATCCTGAGTAATACCATCTCCGTTATCACCACCATAGTTAGTTGGCAGAGTGCGCCATGAAGATGTGCCATTATCTGCACGCCACATAAAGGAATTTCGTGAACCATTTGCTACCAAACCGACATATTCCGCAAAGTTTGTACCGCCAGTGTAATTTGCAACGATAATCATCGTACCAAAAATGACGGAACGTCCACAAACCATATTGGAGTTAGTAGTACCATTAGTAGCTCCGTTGAAAAATAATCCAGGCATACCGTTAACTGCATTATTAACATAAGCCGGCTGGTTAGCTGCCAATGGTGCTATAAAATTATAATTGTTGCCGGTCTGGTCTTGCCATGATGCAACATTATTGCCATTCAGTACAACACCTGCGTCGGCTTTCAGCCAGATCAACATGTTCTTGATAAATGGGAACGGTGGTGATTTCACCGGGGCTACATGTCCATCAGCATACGAGAATATCGCTTGTCCGCTGTGACGCATATCAATATCATCGCCAACGACGGCAAGATTAGCGTTGTACTGGGTGTTTTTAAGGCCGTCGCAGATGAGAAACTCCGTTGACGGGTCTTTCATGGTACCGAGTGCGACACCGCTGTTGATTAAATTGTAGTTATAGCCAAGTGGTACGCTTCTACCTAATGTTGGACAAATTAACACACCGGGATCGACTTTAATATCAGCCCAAACTGTCGCTGAACCGGGCAGCATTTCTTCATGGTCCTGGGCGTACATTTGCATGGATGCTACAATTTGTCGCTGATTACTGGTGCAACTTGTCTGGCGTGCTTTCTCTCTCGCCTTGGCGAATACAGGGAAAAGAATGGCGGCTAAAATTGCAATAATGGCAATCACGACCAGCAACTCTATAAGTGTAAAGCCTTTTTTAAATTTTAAATGATTCATTTTAAACCTCTTTCCCGCAAAACGGGAGCAGTAATTTAGATGCTGTATTTATTACGCAAAGCCATCTCTACGGTATAACGATCAGATGCGGAGAGAATGTTGCTGAAGAAAATCAATTCGACAATATTCCCTTTCCATACCCGACCATTGCCATCAGCCCATCCGAGACAAACACCGTCAGTCCAAGTTTTTTGTGTGGCAGTAATAGGTGTAGGACAACCATAGTTACCAGTCATTACTTTAAAGATAGCGACTGGGGTATAGTCAATCTTCTGTACCTGGCTAATCCAATTCTGATTCTGAGTGATACCGTCACCGTTATCACCGCCATAGTTAGTTGGCAGGGTGCGCCATGAAGATGAACCGCTATTTGCGCGCCACATAAATGAATTTCGCGCGACATTGGTTACCAGTCCTACATAATCGTTAAAGGTTGAATTAGCGGTATAATTTGCAACAACAACTACAGTACCGAAAGTAATTGATTTGTTGCATTTCATGTAGGTGTTATTGACACCATCTGTTACGCCATTAAAGTATAGTACCGGCAAACCATTGCATCCGCGTTGTACTAATGTAGGCTGATTCACCGCTGCCGGTGATGTTAAATCATAAGTACCGCACTGGTCTTTCCACATGGTTACACTATTGCCGTTTGTTATTACTCCGGCATCTGCTTTCCACCACGCAATCATTCCTTTTACAAAAGGAAACGGCAAGGTACTGGTGGCACCTACATGTCCGTCTGCATAAGAAAATATTCCCGCACCGCTGTGACGCAGATCGATATCATTGCCGGTTTGTGCAATATTGGTGTTAGTTGTGGCATTTGCAATGCCGTCGCAGGTAAGGAACTGATAACTCGGGTTATTAATCAATCCAACAGCATAACCACCCATGGTATTGTTATAAACATAACCGTTGGGGGTTGCTTTACCTTTGGTGGGGCATACCAGAATGCCAGGGTCAACGCCGATGCTGGTCCATACATTGGCTGTATCTGGCAGCGCATCATCATGGTCCTGAGAATACATTTGTATTGATGCGGCTATTTGCCGTTGATTACTGGTGCAGGTTGATTGGCGTGCTTTCTCACGAGCACGGGCAAATACAGGGAATAGAATAGCGGCTAAAATTGCGATTATGGCAATTACGACCAACAATTCAATAAGGGTAAACCCTCTTTTTGAAATAAGAGAAGACATATAGACCTCCTTTAATAATAGAAAATCTTAGTTTAGAAATATTATACCGGTTCAACTAAGATTAATTGATATTATACCTGCTATGTCGGTTGTGTCAATAGTTTTAAATAAAATACCTTAAAA
This sequence comes from Armatimonadota bacterium, assembly GCA_044344305.1. Lineage (GTDB taxonomy): Bacteria > Armatimonadota > Hebobacteria > CAIYQO01 > CAIYQO01 > JBAXQQ01. Next base: position 9,647 of record JBIJDE010000037.1, on the reverse strand, counting down.
AAAACTTTGTGAAATATTTCACAAATTAGGTTTAACTTGTTACATCGCGCGGGCATATTGATTATGGAGATGATAGAGTAATCATCCTAATACAAAATCAGGAGCATAGTAAGATGACTGAGAACACGAAAAAGAAAGCACCAGAAGCCAAAATAGATCTGGTTGCAGTGGGTGTGGAAATTGATGCTTTGGTGAAAAAGGCGATGGCAGCAGAAGAGCAATATGCGGATTTCACTCAGCAGCAGGTGGACGATATCGTGAAGGCGATGGCTCTTGCTGGCGTATCAAAGCGTTTAGAACTGGCACGATTGGCCGTTGATGAAACACAAATGGGTGTATTTGAAGATAAAGTCACAAAGAACCTTTTCAGTACAGAATATATTTACAACAATATTAAGAATGAACTGACAGTCGGGGTTATTCACGATGATGAGGAAGAAGGCATAATCGAAATAGCAGAACCTATCGGCGTCATAGCCGGTATTACCCCGGTGACTAACCCGACATCTACGGTGATGTTTAAAGCAATGATAGCTATGAAAACCCGCAACACTATCATTTTTGGATTTCATCCTAAAGCACAGAAGTGCAGTGAAATGGCGGCGAAACTCATGTATGATGCGGCGATAAACGCTGGTGCACCTATAGGATGCATACAGTGGATTTCTAATCCGTCGCTCGAACATACCAATGCGTTGATGAACCACAACGGTATTTCTCTGATTCTCGCCACCGGCGGTAGCGGAATGGTAAAAGCGGCATACAGCAGTGGCAAACCAGCCCTTGGTGTGGGACCGGGTAATGTTCCAGTGTATATTGAAAAAACCGCGAATATCAATATGGCAGTAAACGATATCATTCTGTCCAAGACATTCGACAACGGTACCATCTGCGCATCCGAGCAGGCGATAATTGTTGACGCTGAAATAGCTGATAGAGTAATGGCGCGATTCGTCGATCAAGGTGCGTATATCTTAAAGCCGGATGAGGTGAAAAAGGTCACAGTAGTTGCTATCGATGAGAAGCGCGGCGGCATGTCGCCAGCAGTAGTTGGCCAGCCCGCAATGAAAATTGCTGCCCTGGCAGGTGTAACGGTACCGGATGGTACCAAGTTGCTCATTGCCCCGCTTGATAAAGTTGGTCCTGAAGTTCCACTCAGTCGTGAAAAACTATCGCCAATTCTTGGCTTTTATGTAGCTGAGACTACTGAAAAAGCCATGGACCTTGCTGATGCACTGGTACATTTTGGCGGTATGGGTCATTCCGCCGGTATTTTCAGTAATGACGCAAAGGTAATTCGTGAATACAGTCGCCGGGTAAAAGCGAGTAGAATCCTCGAAAATGTTCCCACCAGCTTTGGCGCGATTGGCGATATATACAACCGTATGGACCCGTCCCTTACCCTGGGTTGTGGGGCGTATGGCGGCAACTCTACATCGGATAATGTATCTGTCCGCAATTTGTTGAATATTAAACGGCAAAGCAAACGGAGAGTGAATATGAAATGGTTTAAAGTTCCACCGCAGATTTACTTTGAAAAAGGCAGTCTGGAATATCTGCGACAGGTACGCGGCAAACGCGCATTCATAGTAACTGACGAGATGATGGTGAAGTTGGGATATGTGAATAAAGTTGTAAAATTCCTTCACATGTCCGGTTGCGAGACGGAGATTTTCAGCGAAGTTGAGCCGGATCCCAGCACGACAACTGTATACAAAGGTGTAGAACGAATGCGCCATTTTGAACCAGATCTGATTGTCGCTTTCGGTGGCGGTTCGCCAATTGACGCGGCAAAAGGAATGTGGCTGTTTTACGAAAACCCGGGTACAAAGTTCGAAGATTTGGCATTGCGGTTTGTGGATATTCAAAAGAGATCGGTAGAATTCCCTGAATTAGGCAAAAAAGCTATCTTTTGCGCCATTCCTACCACATCTGGAACCGGGTCGGAAGTCACCGCTTTTGCAGTAATAACTGACCGTGAAACGGGAATAAAATATCCCCTCGCCGACTATCAGTTAACGCCAAATATCGCGATTCTTGACCCGGAATTGACCTACACAGTACCGCGCGGCGTAACCGCCGATACTGGTATTGACGTGCTGGTACATGCTGTAGAGGCTTACGTATCGGTTATGGCGAGCGACTACACTGATGCGCTGGCATTGCAAGCGATAAAAATCTTGTTCAAATACCTGCCAATCGCGTATGATGAACCTAACAATGAAAAAGCTCGTGAAAAAATGCACAATGCTTCCTGTATGGCAGGAATGGCTTTCACTAACGCCTTTTTGGGCATCAATCACAGCCTTGCCCACAAGGTAGGCGGTGTATTCCATATACCCCATGGTCGGGTGAACTCGATATTACTGCCGTTTGTAATAAGGTATAACGCAGAAAAACCGACTAAATACGCAGCCTATCCAAAATATGAATATCCAGTGGCGAATAAAAAGTTTGCCGAAATCGCCGAAGCTCTTGGATTGCCTGCCCCGGACCCGGAAACCGCGGTTAATAACCTGATAAATGCAATTCAGGATTTGGCAACCAAGTTAAATATGCCTAATACCTTCAAGGAAGCTGGCATTAATAAAGCTGAATATTTTGCTCATCTTGATGACATCGCCTTGAATGCATTTGATGACCAATGCACTGGAGCAAACCCGCGTTACCCACTTGTAAATGAATTAAAAGATATTTTAGTACAAGCTTACGGAGAAGCAGAAGTAGAATGCGGATAGGAAAAAAGTGAAAGGTAAACTTTTTGTCTGAACCACGATTTTCAGGATTAAAAGATTTCAGGATTATTTACTCCTAAAATCATAGAAATCTCCCAAATCGTGGTTCATGACAAAAAAACATATCTTAGCTACAAAGCAGTTACATTTTAATGCCATATCTACAAAATAATGTCTCTATTGTTTGGATTTATTTTGTATTTTCCTAAAGGTTAAAATAGGAAACTGTTGTATTTATTCAGTTAGCAATCAAATTTGAAAAGTAAGGATTTTAAATTTATAAAGGTCACTTCGACAAGCTTAGTGACCCTAACTGAAAACTTAAAACCGAAAACTTAAAACTTGTCCTGGGTTATGGAATAGATTGCTATACCCCGTTGGAGGGTGCAAATATGACAGTAATCAGTAAGATGCGCGTTTATCATCGCGGTTCAACACCGCGTACAAATAGATTGGCCACTATTGCCGCTAACCAGAAAGAAAGTCGGTTTGATGAACGCGGGCAATTGTATGCTTCTTTTCAGTACCCCGAAGACGTTTCACCATTTATGAGAGACGCTCTTTGTTTCGCCGCAGTGCATCCCAAATTGACTCCCGTTATCAATGAGGACGAACTGATTGTAGGTGGTTATCTGCGTGCCGAAGGAACCAGTTGGAACTGGTATCCGGATGGAAATGATTCTTATGTGCAACGCTATGGTAAAAACGTACCTGGCGACCGTCCAGAATTGCAATCTATGGCGGAACGCGGGTTGATCTCACCCCAGGGATCAGTGAATCATAAAGTAGTTGATTATGCGAATTACATTCGCACTGGTTCGGTAGAATTAGCGCGACGTGCCCGGAAAATGGCGACAAGAGCAACCGGTGATAAACAAGAATTTTACCTCGCTTTCGCGATGGGGCATGATACGATAATTGCCCATGCGCAAAGATATTCGCAGGAAGCATTGCGAAAGGCGGAAACCGCTACCCCCGAACGCGCCGCTGAACTGCGCGAGATCGCCCGTATTTGTGCCAAAGTGCCAGCACAACCCGCCGAAACGTTCCATGAAGCAATTCAGAGCTTGTGGTTCGCCTATATGGCAGCCGGTGACGGGACAGGACGAGTTGACATTTATCTTAATGATTTTTACCAGGCTGATCTTGCTGCTGGACGAATCATCCCGGAAAAAGCGCAGGAACTTATCGAATGCCTGATGATAAAGCTGCATAACGATGTTTTTGACGGTTTTATTAACGTAAGTTCAGTACAAACGATGACCCTGGGTGGTATGTTGCCCGACGGTAGCGACGGATGCAACGATTTAACCCGACTATTTCTACAGGCAATTCGCAAAGTGCGATTATTGCGGCCAACTGTTTATGTGCGATGCACCGATGACACTCCACAAGACGTGCTGGATTTAGCGGTAGCGGCACTGGCGGAAGGACTGGCAGAACCAAGTTTTTACGGTGATAAGCCGATTATCGAAGGTCTTACCCGCATCGGCGTGCCGATGGATGAAGCCCGTGAATATGCCTTAAGCGGATGTACCGAAGTGGTATCGCCCGGTAAAGGTAATTGGGGTGCGCCTAATGGATGGATAAATCTGGCACTACTGGTGGATGAAGCCCTGCGAAAATGCGTAAAAAAGAAAGATATCTGGCCGGCTGTCACAAAAAAAATCAAAGAAGTGGCAGATACCTGTTGCGAAGTCAACGCCTGGCTTGATAAGCAAATCACCAATAATCATTACAATGCAACTCTATTAATGCCGGTTTGCCTGGAACGCGGTAAAGATTTCGCCCACGGCGGCGCGTCCAGCCATTATGGGCACTGGGAAGCATTGGGTTTGCCAAATGCGGTAGACATGCTGTATGCCGCGGAAAAACTGGCTAAAGGCACAACTTTGCCGGAATTATATAGCCGACTTGATGACGACGACCCGGTGCTGTTTGCGAAAATAAAGATGTTGCCGAAATTTGGCAATGATTGTGAACCTGTTGATTTAATAGCTGCAAAACTGATAACCATGCTTGCTGATGCGTTGGAAAGCCGGCACACGGATTTTCGCAAAGCTTTGGTGTTGGGACATCTGGCTGGTGGCGAAAATATGCACATTTCTTATGGCATGGTGATGGGAGCGACCCTGGACGGTCGCCACGCCGGACAAACACTGGCGGATTCCCTGGCTGCATCGCAAGGTCTGTCTACCGCCGGTCCCACCGCCATGATACGTTCACTTTGCCGCCTCGACCACTCAAAACTCATTGCCGGCAATGTATCCACCCTGCGACTTTCTCCTGCTGATGTCGCCACACCTGACGCCTGTAAAAATGTGACAGCAATGATCCGCACCTTCGTAAAATTAGGCGGCAGTCAGTTACAGATAAATGTTGTCGATGCCAAAATTCTGCGTGCCGCGCAAAATGACCCAGAAAGTTATCGCGGCCTGACGGTACGAGTAGCGGGTTACAGTGCTGACTTTACCTATATGGGGCAAAAACTGCAAGACGAAATAATCGCGCGACTGAACGGGTTAAATTAATAGTCTGAACCTCGGATTTAGAGGATTTATTGGATTTTTACGATTGCGAATCGGGTACAGGCAATTATTCGGACTGCCGTTGTAATTTAAAAAGGGTTTGAAATTTCCGAATAAAAGCCAGTCCCCTTGTTCTGCCATACTTCTTATTTTTACTAATACTTAATTTCAACCGGTATTATTTAAGCATCCGGTGTTATAAGAAAATATCGGCAGTGGTAGGGGACTGAGTCGAATCCCGTGATTACAATACAATCAGCATTTACTGATATCCCGGGATTCGTGTCTGTCCACGGCAAGGTTGGCTGATAATAAAGACGCTTGCGAATCGGGTACAGGCAATTATTCGGACTGCCGTTGTAATTTAAAAAGGGTTTGAAATTTCCGAATAAAAGCCAGTCCCCTTGTTCTGCCGCACTTCTTATTTTTACTGATGCTTAATTAATAACCATTTATTTATCTGATACAACTTTAATTGTATTGACATCAATACATTGGAATGGTAAAATTTAATAGTGCAAGATGGCTACGTAACCATCATATGTAAATTGGAGGATTATATGTCAAACAAAACTACTCGTTATGGGTTCACACTTATTGAATTATTAGTAGTGATTGCCATTATTGCTATTCTCGCCGCCATTCTATTTCCGGTATTTGCGCGAGCGCGGGAAAAAGCAAGACAGACAACCTGTGTCAGCAATCAGCGACAGATTGCGGCTACTGCATCAATGTATGTTCAGGATCATGATGAAACACTGCCTTTAACATCAAGTGTGTGGAATGACCTGAAATTGGATTCGGGTGTTATGGTTTGTCCCAGCAAAGGGAAAAACACACCAAACGGTTACGTTTACAACAGTTTTATTTCAGGAAAATCTCTTGGCGACGTCGCTGACCCAACTACAATGCCTATCACCGCTGATGGTGCCAATGTATCGACAACGCAGGCAAATATCGCTTATATTCCTGCAGATACCGACAATAAACGCCATTCCGGCATGTGCATCGTTTCTTATGTTGACGGTCATGTCGCTATAGAACAGAATGCATTTCTCAATGGCGTCCGCATGCCGATGGCAATGCCGCAAGCCAGCAGCGCATCTCCAAACCAGTATCCATTCACTACCAGCAGTGGTACCTGGGATACTTGCTGGTGGGATGATAATATCAGTTATGAAGCGCCAACAAAATGCTCGCAGGTAAATTATCCTCCGGAGTTTAATTACTCAGTTACCGGTGGATATTGCACAAAAGTTACCACCTCTGGTGCTTCCAGCCGACGCGCTGCCAATACCCCGGTCTATAACACTCGCACCATCCTTATCCCTTACAATGCTGGTGTGCGAGGCTGGTATTATGTTCCTTTTGGTTCAGATACCACTGCTATTGCATTACAATTTAATTGCGGCAATTTTTCAACTGCCAGCGAACCACAGATGGTAATACAAGTAGGCACCGGGACTGTCGCCGGATTGCCAACATATTCTGAAATATATCAATATCCAGATCCGTTAGTAAAAGGTATCTGGACAGAAATTAAGGCTTCATATACAAAATTCCCGCTCAACATGGCGGCATCAAAAGCAAAACAAACTTACGAGCCATGGAAATCAGAAGGTTTACAATCACCATTTGTATATTGGTACTACAACGGAGCCGGACCGATATATGTGGATGGTTGGCGGGTGGATAAATAAGAACGCTATACAAGCGGGGACAGGCAATTATTCGGATTGCCATTGTAATTTAAAAAGGGTTTGAAATTACCGAATAAAACCCAGTCCCTTGTTCTGCCGCACTTCTTATTTTTACTAGTGCTTAATTTCAACCGTTATTATATAAGTATCCGGTGTTATGAGAAAATATTGGCTGAGGTAGGGGACTGAGTCGAATCCCGTGATAACTACAAAATAAACATTTACTGATACACGGGATTCGTTGTCTGTCCCCGGCAAGTCAATGCTCAAACTTTCCTACTTCTCATCCTTCATTTTCTTAAGAAAATCTTTATCTATTACTTCCCATGGAAAACCTTCTTCGTTTCTGCCGAAATGACCGTAACTGGCGGTTTTTTGATAGATTGGGTTAAGAAGATTAAGGTCTGTAATTATTGATGTTGGCCGCAAATCAAAATGTTCGTTAATAATTTTAATTAGCTTGTCATCGGATATTTTGCCGGTGCCGAAGGTGTCTATTCTTACGCTCACAGGATGAGCGACTCCGATAGCATAGGCTATTTGTATCTCGCATTTCTTTGCCAATTTAGCTGCAACGATGTTTTTTGCGACGTAACGTGCCATATAGGCAGCACTTCTATCAACTTTCGTCGGGTCTTTGCCGCTGAAACATCCACCACCGTGACGGGCGTAGCCACCATAAGTATCAACTATTATCTTTCGTCCAGTAAGGCCGGTATCGCCATTTGGACCACCGATGACAAATCGGCCGGTTGGATTAATGTAATATTTCGTCTCTGATGTCTTCAAATTCGCGGGCAATTCAGGTTTGATTACATATTCAATGATATCATCCCGTAAATGTTGCATGGAAACGTTGGGGTTATGCTGGGTTGATACGACGATGGTATCAATCGCAACAGGTTTGTCGCCATCGTATTCAATGGTAACCTGGGTTTTTCCGTCAGGACGTAAATATTTCAGGATTCCTTCTTTTCTGACTGCGGTTAACCTTTTCGCCAGTTTATGCGCCAGGTGAATAGCCATAGGCATCAATTCCGGGGTTTCATCACAGGCAAATCCGAACATCATTCCCTGGTCACCGGCACCGTTATCTCTTGCGTTAGTATGTGCTTCTTTCGATTCCAGAGACTCATTTACCCCCATGGCAATATCGGCAGATTGGTCGTGAATCGAGGTTAAAACGCTGCAAGTCTCTGCGTCAAATCCGTATTTTGCCCGGTCATATCCAATATTATTTATGGTTTCGCGCACTATCTTTGGAATATCGATATAGCAATTCGTCGTTATTTCGCCGGAAACCAAAACTAATCCGGTGGTAACCAGAGTTTCGCAGGCAACCCGGGCCTCTTTATCGTTGGCAAGTATGTGGTCGAGAATTGCGTCAGAAATCTGATCGCAAATTTTGTCAGGGTGTCCTTCGGTTACAGACTCTGACGTGAATAACTTTTTGTTCATAGTTTTATACTCCCATAACTAAAAAAAATACCCTTCATGCAATCAGCAGAAGGGTAGTAAGACGAATTTTATTCGTTACTCCTCATCTGTCGAATCACATTCGATGGAATTGGCACCACGATTCGGACGCTAATCCAAAACAGGTTGCCGGGCTTCAAAGGGCCATTACCCTCCGCCGCTCTTGATAAGGGTCGATATTTAGTTTTAGGGCTTAATTTTACAACTTACAGTCGATTATGTCAATGTAATTTCACATCGATTTATTGGATAAAAAAGGATAACAACAATTAAATAATTTTTTCATTCATGATTTGTTGACATGGGAATATTAAACAGATAATATATTTTTATAATGAATGTAAAGAATGATAACAGATTTAATGGTGAGGAAAATTTAAACAGATGAAGAGACTTTTCGTCCAAGAAGTCCGGCTAATCTGATACTGGTGGTGTTTGCTTTTGCCATGTGGCCATTTTTAACTTATGGTATGCTCAAAATGATGTGGTTCATCAATACAATTATTTATCCCGAACATATTAATCAGTACTGGCAAGTCTGGAAGCATGAAGAAAAGTCTCTTGTTTTTTAGTTTCCAGGCTTTTTCTGGGATTGCCATCGCTTATAGCACCAATTCCAGTGATGTTTATTATTGTTAATTATATCGCTTGGATAATCCTGCCAGTCAGAAAATTTTTTAACAATAATGCACAAAAACATAAAGAAGAATCTTTCACGGTAGCGATGAGTGGCTTATTTATTATGGCGAAATGGGTAGTTCCTATCTGTCTTTTGATAAGTTTGATAGGAGCTTTAACGATGAGAACTTTGCGGTAGATAATTTTGAAAATAAATTAAATAACGAGGTAATTATGAGTATTAACATTGAGAAAAGATTTGTTATTCCTGCTTGGGATAAAATAGCACTACAGAAAACACTTGATTTTTGGTCGCGGCGAGGAATGAAGTTCACCGTTATAGAGAGTTCTTTTATACTCGGAAAACGCGGAAATTTTTGGGGTAATTTGACTTCGTTCAAGATGAGCAAATTAATCACAAAATTCGCTATTTATATCTCAACCAAAAATGAAATATATTGCAGAGCCAATTGCAAATTAGATATTTTTTCATGACATTTTCATATAACAATATATATAAAAAATTATATTGCCCGTCAATTTAAGTCAAAATTTCACATATTTTGACTTAAACTGTGAAATCAATGTCT
>JBIJDE010000314.1:0-5967 GCA_044344305.1 Armatimonadota bacterium | reverse complement strand
TGGCAAATAATGGCGGTGATTGGACCTGGCTGCCATGGGATGATAAACGGCAAATACCGCAATTTCGCCATACTATGACAAAGGAAGGTCTATTATGGAAAAATTACAATGCTGTTAAAAATGTAAACGGTGATTTTTTTCGCTTGCGATTGTGCTGGCCAAAGGCTATGAGTCGTGGTGAATGTTATTTTACCGATGTCCGCATAGCAGTATCAGATGTCGCGGCAAATACTACGCAGACAAAAACTGCATCTGCCGCAAACCGATATTCTTTAGAAGTAAGCACAGCGGCGAACGCTAATCTTTTCTTTTCTGATGATCCTTTCAAATTTGAATTTTTGTTGTATGCCAATGATAAAAAGCCGATTGGAACATTTCAGAAACCGGTAATACGTTATGAAATTACCGATTATGAGAAATTTAAAATTGCCAGTGGTGAGATTGCTTTTGATGGCGCGACTCCGGTGGCTGACCGACATCTTGACCCGAAACGCACACAAAATTTGCGTCTGTCAGCTTTAATTAATGATGAAGCAGCGAAGGAAGTGGGACGTGAATTTTTCCTGAACGCAAAGTTAATTGATGGTGACAAGGTGATTGCCGAAGACACGATCACTTATGGCGTGGTGAATCCGCGTAAAACCGGTGCAAATGAATACGACAAATGTCGTTTTATATCTTTTGCTGAGGGTGGTGGATTTAAGAACACCGAATCAAAACATGAAGGACAGGCACTGTTAGATAAGATGGGCACATCTATGGTGCATAACTGGGATTATAATGGCTGGAGATTGGCGCAACCAGTAAAAGGTGGTCCGATAACCATTAAGCCTGGTCCAGAATTCCCTAAGATGGTCTATTGTCCTAATCTGGAACAGATTCGTGGCAGAACTCCTAATCATCCTTGGGGAGATATGACAAGAAACGCGCCGGATTGGGCAATTATAGATGACCCTTTTCGCCCCGGTTGTAAAGGTTTTGAGATAGATGGATATGTGGAATATATTGTTGCCTACATACGCGCTAATAAAAATCGTATAGTCCAGGTAGTTCCTTCAGGACTTGAACGGTTCATTGATGCCCGCACCCTTGAGTTGCAAAGAAAAGCATACACGGCTATTAAGAAAGAGTTCCCGGATTTGCCGGTGGGGATGATGGTTTGGGGTGTTAATGCCGGCGATGAAGGCGTTAATCTGATATTAAAAGAAAAACTATATGAAGTGTCAGATTTCTTTGATACTCATGTTTATCAATCCGGTGTAGTGTGGGATGGTCAGCAGAGATTACAAAGGGAATTGAAAAAACTGGGTATTGAACGTCGTTTAATATCAACTGAGTTCGCCGCCGTCGGTGGTAATGACCAATTGCAGAGCAGTCGCGACCTGATAACATCTATGCTTGATGCCCATGCCCATGACATGTATCGCATTACTTATTTCCTGATGTATGTTAATGAGGCCGGGTCAAACCCAGGCCGTGATGCTGTCCTGCGCGGTGAGTTCCCTGGTGACGGATTTCAGTGGATGCAATATGTAGACCGGCCGCGGGTTGCGGATAGTATAAAAGATAATAATTGGGGACGCGGTGTTTATGGTACTGACCAGCGTGGCGCGTCACTGATGCCAATGATGAAAACGATGGCATATTATAATTTTGTACAGGCTGTGGAATGCGCGGATTTTAAACTTGCATTTCAACCCAATGAAAAAACGATAGCATATGTTTATGCACGTGATGGTAAAACGATATGCTATCTGTATATGCGTGAACCCGGCAGCCCAACAACATTTGTTGTAAATACTGATGCGCAGTATACCATGCAGGATATATATGGTAGAACAGACCGTGTTATCCCTGCTGGTACGTCAATGGTGGTCGCTACCCTTGATCCGATGGTATTGATTTTTGATAAAGAAGTCACAGGATTATATAACGCGAAAACCGCCACTGGAATACTAAAACCTATTGATGGCGGTTTGGCGTTGCCATCAATAGCGCGCGGGTCGTCAGGCAAGGCTGTTTTGACACTACCGGCAATTTTCAACAAAGTTTTTACCGCAAAAATTACCGCTACGGTAGACGGAACCTGGCCGAAAGTAGAATCAAAAACTGTTAATGTTGAAGTTGGCAAAGTCAGCAACGTTGAATTGCCGATAACAATTTCATCAGACACCGCGGCAGGAAATTATACCTTCACTACTCGAATTTATGATGGTGAAACCCTTATTACTGTTCTGAAACAACCGTTGGTAGTGGGTGAGATTCTTACAGCCCAGATGACTGGCATACCCATGACAAAACTTCAAAATCCTGCCATAGCAGTCACTGTTCGCAGTTTGTCGGATACTGCTATGACCGGCAAGGTTAGTATCGCAAACCGTTTCTTCGGTGCTGATTATGAACCTACTGTAATGGAACAGGCATATACTGTCACTCCGCGTGGCACCACAGAAATCAGTTTCCCCATACCGCGAGAGCAGGCTAATTTAGCCACAAGTTATGAAATACGCGCAACAATTGCGGATAAGAGCGGTTTTACAATTACCTGTGAGGATGATGTCAGTTTTCAGGCGTCTCTTAAAACAAATACGCCAATCACAGTAAATGGCGATTTGTCTGACTGGAATCTGAATGAATTAATTCCGATTCCTTATGAAAAATGGTATAGAGGACCTCGAGACCCGAAGGAGTTCAGCGGGAAGTTTTATAGCCGCTGGGATGATAAAAAACTGTATTTTGCCGCTGAAATTACTGATAATGTTCCTGTGGTTAATGGCAAAGAACAACTATTCTGGAATGATGATAATATCATGTTTTGTCTGTATCCATGGGCATGGCACATGGGTGAATCGTTGAATACCGGTTATTACCGCGAACATTTGGGTCCAATACAGGGTGGCAAAGCAAGTTTCTTGCGTGCTGGTTATGTTCCCAGTGGACCGGCAACACCGGATGGCGCGGAGATTGCTGTTAAACGTACTGATACCGGTTGGATATATGAATGGGCTTATACAAAAGCAAGTTTGTATCCGATTAAGTTGGAAAAAGGTGGCGCTTTCCGGTTATCCATGAGCGTCTGGGATCAGCATGATACCAATAAGAAGACTGAGCAGGACTGGGGTAAATTCTCATGGCTAACCTTCAGCGGTTTCAACAGCAGTGTTAACGCATTGCCTAACTTGTGGCGTCAATTCCTGATGGTTGATAATACTGTAGCACTGGAAGCCATCTGGAAAAATACAGTTAATAAAACAGCACAACAACGCCAGGCCATTGAAAAGTTTGCTTTGGATGGCACCTGTGATGACGCGGCATTCACGGCAAAACAGGTAAAATACCGGGAAAAAGTTACTGCGTTAAAGACTGCAGACGCGGAACTTAACGCGTGGGCGGCAAAAGACCAGAAATGTATTGAAAGTCAAAAACTTATCAATGATCTTGATGCTGAACTAAAAAAACAACAAAAAGAAAATAAAACTGAAACCGCAGAATACAAGAAATTAGCACAACGCCGATATCAGGCATTTGTAGACGCACAAAAAGTAAGAAATGATCATGTAACACCGGAACACCAGCAATTGCGCGAAGATATAAATAATCTTAAGAGCGAATTGATAAATGATGTCATATATAATCTCGATGCTGTTCCTGCCGTAAAAACAATGACTGACGCATATCGCACCTCAATAACTGAACAGCAAATGGCTTTGACAGCATATAATAAAGAACGCGGTATGACCACTCCGATAGCATATTTACAGGCGCAGCCTAAACCGTATTTCAAATCAGGTAATAAACTGCCGCCTTTAACCCGATATGGTTGGGTTATGCCGTTTGAATTAAATAAAGAGTTCGCAGATAATTGGGGGTACGCGTTGCCGTCTGGTGGGTATCTCAGCAGTCAACGACTGAAACAGTTGTCCAATCCCGAGAGTGATTTGGCGAAAACTATTGCCTGTATGAAGGCAAATCCCGGTAAATACAAACTCGAGGTGACGTGTGACCGGTTTGATCCGCCGAATCCTCCTGCTGATTTATGGACTCGCGATTTGGATGGGAAATTGCTGAATGCCCAGGCAAAATCTCTTGATGGTACAGAATGGCATCCGGGAATGAATACGGTCATTAGTCCTGAAGTATCAGACCAATATTGGATTGATGCCGGTGCCGGACGGGCAAATCCAATCGCCGAAATTCGCAAATTAGTGCCTGTCTCTATCGTTCTGAATGGTGGTGAATGGGGTCTTGGCGTCTGGGGATTTGCCGGCAGTGTATGGATGCAGGATCCGAAGATAAAAAAAGCGATAGATGAATATAAGGCGAAAGGCCTTAGCAGAATCGAATATTTAGATGATAAAACCGGAAATGTCCAGAAATTGATAGCAAATGAGGTGAAAAAAGCAGTACCTGACCGTGATTTATATATCTATTACACATCCGGCGGCTCCGGTCATAAAGACCGTTACTGGGGATGGGCAGATTGGGGACCGTCATATAAGCCAATGCGTGGAGTAAGCGACCAGCCAAGTATTGAATGCTACCTTCATTCCATGAATACCGGTTTTGATGGTAATCAAGATTTGTTGTCAATGTCTCTTAACGCTATTGGTCAGCAACTTGCCATGGGGGACACATTATCTTATAACTGGTTTTGGGCAAAAAGATATGACACATCTATGCGTCAGTATCGCGGATTGTTGAAATGTCATTACATTATGGGAACATTGGGCGGAAATGCCGGCACATATAATCAACCTGATTTTAATGCGTCATTTAAGTTAAATACCGTGCCTGACTGGATGATGCAACAAATGGCATTAGGGCATGTTCATGCGTTATTTTCTCATCTTGAAGATTACATTCGTAACGGTGACCTGGTGGATGAAGGCAAATATAAACATATCTGGTCTGTTGAACAACCGGCATATGAATTATTGCCGAAAGAATTGGAAAAGACCGTTATAGCCAAAGGCAAAGTAAACGTATTGCCAATGGGCCGTCCTTTCCGTGTAGTTGCAAGAAAACACCGCAACAAGACAGAATGGCTGGTGGAAGCCTGGACAGCAGATACAAAAGGCGGAGAAGATAAACAGTATGACGCAACCGTGAATATTCCCGGTGCCGGTGAAATAACACTAAATGCGAGGGTAGGGGGCAGCTCATATTTAGTTTCGCTTGTAGATGGAAAACCGGTGGCGAAATTACTCGACCCGGATGAAGATAACCCTTCGGCTGGATTCAGGTTGTAATTGAGGAATATTAATGATGTATACTTATATCATTTACTGATATGTTTTGTAGGAAAGCAAATGAATATTCTAATCATCATTGCCGACCAGTTGTCGAAAATTGCTATGGGAGCTTTTGGGAATCGGTATGTGCAAACACCGAATATTGACCGCCTTGCGGAAAACGGAGTATGTTTTTCCGGGTGTTATACACCGTGTCCGCTATGTCAGCCTGCGCGCGCATCATTTTGGACGGGACGTTTTCCACATGAGACTGGTGTGTTATCCAATGGCTTGAAAGATCCGGTACCGCAGGTGCCGGTGACGATGCCTACACTTGGTGAACTTTTTACAGAAGCAGGCTATGACGCGGTACATTTCGGAAAGACGCATGACGCAGGCTCACTTCGTGGATTTCGTGTTTTCCCTGAAAAACAATATCCGGTAGACACTGTCGAATTATGGCCGGTAAACAGCGACACATGTTGTGATCGATATACAACAGAACATGTCATCGCGTATCTTTGTGATTTACCAGAGAGTCCTTTTCTTGCTGTTGCGGATCTTAATAATCCGCATAATATATGCCAGTATGTAGGGGAATTCGCTGGACCACATGAAGATTTGCCGGATTCGGAAAATTTACCGCCGTTGCCTGAAAATTTTTGTGTATCAAATTTCGACGCATTGCCGCTTCCTGTTCAGTATATTTGCTGCAGTCATAACCGGCAGGCACAGG
>JBIJDE010000313.1:0-5973 GCA_044344305.1 Armatimonadota bacterium | reverse complement strand
TCAAAAGAATCGGACATCCGGTAGCGGTTGTTCCACATTCTGGACAATTATTAGAGATTGTTGACGGACACCCGGTATCAGAAAAAGGATAATCGGTATGGATATTGCAACTATCATTGGATTAATTTTGGCCTTTGGCGGTGTACTTGTCGGCTTTATAATGGAAGGCGGCAATCCTGCGTCATTGGTTGAACTATCTCCGATAATAATTGTTATCGTTGGTTCATTGGGTGCAACAGTTATTGGTTTTACTATGAACCACCTGACATCTATTCCCAAGGTTTTAAATAACGCATTTTTCAGAAAACATACAGATCCATTGGAAATGTTTCGACAACTGGTATCACTGGCTAAAAAAGCACGTCAATCAGGCATATTAGCATTAGAGTCAGAAACAAAAGCAATTCATAATGATTTTTTGCGAAATGCCATTCAATTAGTTGTTGACGGCACATCACCGGAATTAGTCAGGGAAATACTGGAAATTGAAATTGACGCTATGAGAGCGAGACATAAAGAAGGACAAGAGTTTTTCACCGCCTGGGGTGGCTTTGCCCCTACCCTCGGCGTTCTCGGTACAGTTATGGGTCTTATTCATATGTTGGAAAATCTCAGTGATCCAGCCGGTATGGGTAAATCCATTGCGGCAGCATTTATCGCCACATTCTATGGTGTAGGTATAGCGAACCTGTTCTTATTGCCCATAGCAGCAAAATTGAAAATTATCAGTCATGAAGAACTTGGCACATACGAAATGTCAGTGGAAGGAATTCTTTCGCTGCAGGCTGGCGACAACCCGCGGGTAGTAGCAACTAAAATGCGTTCTTTCCTGCCTCCGCTGTTAAAGCGAAAATCTATGGAAGAGGATTAATAATATGGCACGTAAGAAAAATAAAGGTGCAGAAGGACATGAAAACGCAGAACGTTGGCTATTAACTTATGCTGATATGATTACGCTATTAATGGCGTTTTTTATTATGATGTATTCAATGTCTGTACTAAACATGGCAAAATTTAATAAAGTAGCAATTGCAATTCGTAGCGGTTTTGGAGGGACATTAAAAGGTGAAGGAAGAAAAGTTCTTAAAACTTCAGCTGGAGCTGTAGCTACTATCGCTAAAATGCCTGTACCTGGTGATCCACAACAAAAGAAGATGGAAAACTTTCAAGCTGCTGTAAAAAACATTGTAAAGTCTAAAGGAATGGAAAAAGAAGTTAATGTAACAACCGTATCACGTGGAGTAGTTATCAGCATGTTAGCTGATAATTTAGTTTTTAACCGCGGGTCATCAGACTTAACTCCGCGAGCATATCAATTATTAGGTAATATTGCTGAAAAATTAAAGGGATTAAGCAATGATATTTTGGTTGAAGGACATACTTGTAAATTGCCTATATCATCAGTTAGGTTTCCGTCAAACTGGGAATTATCAGCAGCGCGTTCCAGCCGGGTAGTAAGACTTTTTGAATATCTTAATGTACCATCAAAACGAATGAGTGCTGTAGGATATGGTGATACTCGACCAAAGTTTCCTAATACATCGGAAGATAATATGATGCGAAATCGACGTGTTGATGTCGTAATATTAAACAGTAATAATGCAGATGTTACTTCAGGTGGCAATATGTCCTCCGAAATAACTCCAGAATCTGCACCACCTTTAATTGAACCGACTCAATTAAATGAAGAGCCAGAAAAGTATTTGATAGATTTATCACCACATATAAGAGAAAGTATTAGAGATGAAAATCGCCAAAAAGATAGCGGCGGTGAAAAGAAAAAAGAAGGCGGAGAATAAACCATGAAAAAACCAATTATATTTGCAGTAATAGCCCTGGTGCTGGGAGCCGGTGGTACAGCATTCTTTATGATGCAACACGCTAAACCAAAGGTACCAAAACCTTTACCTAAATTTATTGAAAAATTAGCTGAAAGAACCATAAATTTAAATGATTCGAATGGAAATCATTTTTGCAAGCTTACAGTTGCATTAGAAATTTCCGGTAAAGGTGAAGCTGCAAAAGTTGTTGAAGAGAAAGGCTCCGCATTACTTGATGTAGTAATTTTAACAGTCAGCAAACAATCATATTACAAATTATTATCCATTGAGGGTAAAGAGCACCTGAAAGGAGAAATGTTGAAGGAATTTAAAGAGATATTAAAAGAAGATAAGTGGGAGGTTCACGAAGTATACTTCGATGATATGGTAATGGAATAGTCCATTACTCCATACTGTTAATATAGAAATACCAGGCACGCTCATGGAAGAATGTAGCGGAGCTGCAGTATTTTATTGCTATCTTCATAAAAACTATTAAGTTCACCACATAATGTGCCGATTATTATTGTGGAGGACAAAGAAGATATGTTACGTGGTTTAACAACATCAATGTATGGTTTGCTTTCGCAAGAAGCACGACAGGAAGCAATCAGTAATAATCTGGCTAATGTTAACACTGCCGGCTATAAAAAGCAGGTAGCATCATTCCAGAACAATATCTCTTTTCAGGATGCGTTAATTGACGCACGTAAGAAAGTCCACCAATCACCCATGGAACCTACTACTATGCCGTCTACACCCGTATCAATGATGACGGCTGTTTCAGTCAATGTTCAAGCTGACGATTCACCTGGTTTTCTACAAACTACCGGCAACCCAAATGACCTGGCGATAACCGGCAATGGATATTTCACTGTTCAATCCGCCAATGGCGAAAAATATACCCGTTCCGGCGCATTCCTTGTAAATTCCGAAGGTAAATTATCCACAGCAACCGGCGATTTGGTATTAGGTGCAAATGGTCCCATCGATATTCCTAAAGACGGTAAAATTATAGTTAATTCGAATGGTACTATTTTATCGAATGGTAAAGAGATTGCAAAGTTGAAAATCGTCACTATTGACCCATCCCTTGCTAAGCGTGAAGGACTATCACTATCAGATGCTGGCGGAACAGCAACAGTAGTTGATCCAGAAACTGCTGGCCTTACCATCCAACAAGGCGTCATCGAGCAATCAAATGTTAATGCGGTTGCAGAAATGATGCAAATGATTTTAGTTACCAGGCTTTTTGAAGCAAACCAGAAGATAATTCAGGTTCAAGACGCCACATTAGATAAAGCAGTAAATGAAGTCGGTCGTTAAGGCTGACAAACACTGGGGAGGATACGCATTATGATGCGAGGACTTTATTCAGCGGCAAGTGGTATGACCGCTCAACAGACAAACCTGGATATTATTGCCAATAACCTGGCAAACGTGAATACAACTGGCTTTAAAAGAAGCCGGGCAGACTTTCAAGATCTGCTATACCAGACCCTTTCAGCCGCCGGCAGCACTACCGGTGTTGACAGCAAAGTACCGACAGGTATTCAAATCGGTCTCGGTGTGCGAACAGCATCGGTACAAAAGATTTTCAATCAAGGCGAATACAAGATAACGAACAATTCTCTTGATATCGCAATTGAAGGTGATGGCTTCTTCCAGTTGACCACCCCAAAAGGTGTAGCCTACACCCGTGATGGCGCATTCAAACGCGATGATGCTGGCAATATGGTTAACTCAGACGGATATGCACTCACCAGCGGAGTTACTATCGACCCTGATGCAGTTAGCGTTAATATAGGACCAGACGGTTCAGTCAGCATGGTTAAACCAGATTCAACTATTAAAGCTGCTGGACAAATTAAACTGGTTCGTTTCAGCAATCCTGCCGGACTGATTTCAATCGGACACAATCTGCATATTAAATCAGCTGCCAGTGGCGAAGCAATTGAAGGCGAGGCAGGAACCAATGGTCTCGGTTCAATAGCACAGAATACACTTGAAATGTCTAACGTATCTGTTGTAGAAGAAATGGTATCTATGATTGTTGCACAGCGTGCTTACGAAACAAACTCCAAAGCAATTCAGGCCGCTGACGAAATGCTGTCTATGGCTAACCAGTTGCGACGGTAATCGGATAATTAAATGAAAACACTCATTACTATAGCGTTAAGTTGCATAATATGTGTGGCAAATGCTGCGACAATAACAGTAAGAAAAACTGCTGAGATAAACTCTCAAGTTATCCGACTGATTGATGTCGCAGAATATAGCTGTAGTGATATCGAGAAACCTTCATTTGATAAAGTTACCGTTGGGATGATAAATGAACCAGGTGATCAGAAAATTATTACCTTAGGTAAAATTAAAATAGGACTGGCTCAATGCGGAATCGATTACAACAAGCAAGTATACAACGGTGCTGATAAAGTAACTGTGATACGAAAAACTGCTGACACTGCTGTTAATGATAATATTGCGAAAGCTGCCCATGAATGGCTGTTTAACAAGTTGAAAGAGGTTGGCGATGATGTTGAGCTGATATTAACTTCATCACCTAATTCATCTTATGATTCAAGTGGAGAATGGACTGTTTCATTCAATGACAGCGGAAACAGCAATAGCAATCGAATTGTACAGGCAACTATCAGCAAATCTGGTGTTTTAGTATGGAAAGGAAATTACTCTTTCACTATTCACCATTATGCTATGGTATTAACTGCGGAAAAATCAATACCGCGCGGTATTGAAATAAAATCATCTAATCTAATCTTAACCAGAAAAGAAATCACTAACGTTTCATCGGTACCAATAATAAGCAAAGATCTTATCGGTCTTCGGGCTGCAACAACAATTAATGCCGGTGATATTATAACAAAAAGCAATACTGACAAAATGCCGGTTGTTATCAGAAACTCCAGAGTTTCTATTAAGGCATATTGCGGTGTTATGGTAATATCAACTATAGCCATTGCATGTGAAGACGGAGCAATGGATGAAATCATTCGGGTTGAAAACCCCGATACTCACCAGCAATACTATGCCCGGGTAAAAGGTTCGTCAGTTTTAGAGATAGTACGGTAAAGGAGATAACTATGAAATTAATTACATTTTTACTATTGCTTTGTTTTACAACAGCATTCTGCGCCGATGCTCCTGCAGATAAACCGAATACAAATGCGGCAACTGCGCAAGTTGTTGAAGCTCCTAAAACCGTGCCAAATGGTAGTTTATGGCAGGCTGCAGAAAATAAAACTGTAGAACCAAGCATGTTCATTCAACCCCAAATCAAGCCAGGGGATTTACTGACAGTTATTGTAATGGTTGAATCTACCGGTACTACCACATCAAACCATAGTGTATCAAAATCAGCCAGTAATTCATTCACACCTGGTGTTGGAGTATTGAAAGGTCTTACTGGTGTAGATTCTAAATCAGCATATGCAACAAATGGTGCAGGATCATCGGTGTCGGCAAGCAGATTATTAGACAGACTCGCTGTAACGGTAAAAGAAGTTCTGCCCAATGGTGTATTAAAAGTTATAGGCAGTCGGACAGTAACTATGGAGAAAGATACTATTACCATCGATTTTACCGGTGAAGTACGACCACAGGATATCGGTGCGGACAACACCATTACCAGCACTTTAATTGCAAATCAAAATCTTAGTCTGAAAGGCAATGGACCAATTGCTAAAACTAAACGTCCAGGCTTGCTCAGCACTATTTTCTCATGGATATTTTAAGAGGATACTAATATGAAAAAACTTATTTTTGCAGCTTTACTAATTTGCGCATCAATACAATTACTGGCACAAGGCACAAAACCGACGACAGGAATATTGCCAACAAAACCAAATGACACTATTTCTGTCCGTGTTAAAGATATTGCCCGGGTAATGAGTGCACGCGACAACCAGTTGATGGGATATGGATTAGTAGTAGGATTAAATGGAACAGGCGACAACACTAAATCTGAGTTCACCACACTCGCATTAAGTAATATGTTCAAGAAATTAGGCGTATCATTGCGTCCTGACCAGTTGAAAGTAAAGAATGTCGCAGCCGTAATGATCACATCAAACATTGGTCCTTTCATGCGCTCTGGTGACAGGTTGGATATAACTATTAGTTCATTGGGAGACGC
>JBIJDE010000420.1:0-4710 GCA_044344305.1 Armatimonadota bacterium | reverse complement strand
TCATGGTCCTGGGAATACATCAGTATTGTTGTGGCGATTTGCTTCTGGTTGCTGGTGCAGGTGGTTTGTCGAGCCTTTTCACGCGCACGTGCAAATACCGGGAACAGAATCGCAGCTAAAATTGCGATAATGGCAATTACAACTAATAACTCAATTAGTGTAAAACCTTGTCGGCGGATCGTTTTTTGCATTTTTATTACCCCCATTAATTTTCTTTAAAAGGTAATACGAATAAATTATGCAAAAGTGTCATAATAGATTTACCTTTTAAAAACTACCATACACTTTAGACCATGATATGCATAAAGTCAATAGTTTTATTAAAAAATAAATAATATGTTTTGAATTGGTATGAATTTTAGATATGGTTACATAGGTAGGGAGTGGCACTGTAAATAATTGATAGTTACGGTTAAAATACAAATACCGCGTGGAAGAGAGTCGCAACCCGGCTGCTTTGCGTTATTCAACTGGAGTATAGATAATCAATTTTTTTTTACAAATACTATAATATTTCAATTCGTTTCAAGGTTCAGAATTTGTATCATCTTCAGCCTGATATTCAAGAGCTTTCTGGTTTGCTCTTTTATTGGCTAAAAATGCGAATAATCCCAGTATAAAGATTGCAAATGCGGATATTGGCAGAAAGAAAGTTTGTAACTGCACACCGGGTTCTAAAATTGATACTACAGGATCATTGATTTTATAATGTATTGCCACATTAGTTCCTACACGATACTTATCAACTATTTCCTTTGCGCGCGATTGGTTGACAGATATGTAATCTCCATAGGAGATTCTATTACCAGAATAAATAACATCTTTAACTTTATATTCGTATTTTATATAAGCTGAATAAACTGTGGAGTTGGTTTTTCCACCACTGATAATGTTAGAAGCAATAATTTTTCCTGGCACAGTTTGCCAATAATAACTGCCCACTGCCTCAATAACACCCAAAATCCCAAAATAAAACAACACTAATCCGATTATCATAAAGATAAATGGAAATGCCATTGCTATGCAACTGACTTTCTTCGGCTGGTATGCAGGTTGTTCGTTAAAATCTGTCAATTAATTATATCCTTTCACAAAAAATCTTCAATTTGCAATTAACCCGGTGGGACAGACACCAGCACGGCTTCGCCGCTTGATGTCAGTCCCTGATTTACTCTCAAAAAACGTTAAACAACAATTTAACATTTAGAAAAAATACAGGTTTAGCTAGAGTCTGTACAATTTTCAATTTGCAATTTGTAATTTAAATAGACCCCGGCGCCACTGCCTTTGGTATCAGTGGTATGTTGTCTATCAGTCGTGTTTTTCCGATGAGGATTGCTACCAGTAAGCGCGCTTCACCTGTTGTTACTCGTAGAGGTTCCATGGTTTCCGGGTCTACAATGACGGCGTATTGCAGGGTCGCCATTGACTGGGCGGTAACGCATTTCTCGATTTGGGCTATAATCTCGCTAACATCAATAATTCCGCTATCCACGGCGTCGCGGGCGGCCTGTAATGCCCGCGGCATCACTCGGGCGGCCTGGCGTTCGGTGGGTGATAGGTAGCTGTTGCGCGATGACATTGCCAGTCCGTCGGACTCGCGGATGGTGGGAACCGGTACTATTGTGATGGGCATAAACAGGTCGCGGGTCATTCTTTTGATAACCTGCAACTGCTGATAATCTTTCTCGCCAAAATAAGCGCGGTGGGGCATGATAATATTAAAGAGTTTAGCGACTATGGTGGTAACACCACGAAAATGCCCGGGACGCATGGCACCGCAGGCAATGTCGGTCATTCCTTCTACATCTACCCAGGTAGAGGCGTTGCGTTGGTAGATTTCGTGCGGTTGCGGGTGAAATATGATATCTACCCCAGCGCGTCGACATAACTCGGAGTCGCGCTGAATATCGCGAGGATATTTTTCAAAGTCTTCATTCGGGCCAAATTGAGTGGGATTTACAAAAATAGATGCAATTGTCAGGTCGCATTCCTCACGCGCCTTTTTCATCAGCGATTCATGTCCGGCATGTAAATACCCCATGGTAGGCACAAAACCGGATGTTTTAGAATATGCTTTTTTTGTTCGCATCGCTTCACGCAATTCCGCGATAGACTCAATAATTTCCATCGGTTACCTTTACTAATGTGTGGTTTTAGAATTAAAAATTAAAATCACCATTTCCTAATATCTTCTGAAATCAGATCATAAAAAATCATAATTTTAAAAAAATCTGTATTTCAAGAACTCCCCTCCTTGCTAAGGAGGGGGTAGGGGGTGGTCTTTCTCGTACCACCCAAACTCTGACATTATTGTTTCCATAACATAATCATATTGTTGAAAAACCATTTGATTTTCAAACCTGATTATTTTTATTCCTAACTGCATCATATATTTGCTTCGCTCAGCATCATATTCAATTGCTGCAATATTAAAATGTACTTCACCATCAAGTTCAATAGCTAACCTTTCTGATGGACAATAAAAATCAAGTATGTATTTTCCTATGCTATGCTGTCGTCTAAATTTTCTTCCATCAAGTTGGCTATTCTTTAAATATGTCCAAAGCTTTGCTTCTGCTGGTGTAAGGTGTCTTCGCAAAGTTTGTCTGAAAAACTTATATTCTTTTAAGTTATAGATTCTATTCATAACATAACTTTATCTGCAACCAGACCACCCCCTGCCCCCTCCTTGCCAAGGAGGGGAGTTGTCTGGTTGTAAAATATAGATTTTTATAATAGTATTTTCGTTCAAGGTCACTTCGGCAAGTTCAGCGACCATTTTCAGCAGATTTATCTTTAAAAGCGATAATATAATAATATGATTTTATTTCTTCTTATTTCCACCAATATCAAATTTCCAGATAAAGCCGCCGTTTATGCTGGTTTTGCCTTTTTCATTAAGGTCGGCGTAAACGCGGAAGTCTACTGCGTCGTCTACGACATGACTGGCGCATAACGATATTGCGCTGCCTATGCCAACGTGGGACCCGTATTCCAGGAACAGGTCAACATCGTAATTCTGGTAAATGGCTGGAAAATAGAGGCCATAGGTTTCTAATTTACTGCCGTCTACACCTTTGCCAACTTCCGCATATCCTTCCAGATATTTATCTACCAGTGGTAAAGATACACTACCGGTGTAACCATTACCTGGCTTTACACTTCCAGAACGCAGATAATTAACGCTAACAACTGCACCTTTTATTTCAGTGGTAATATGACCGGTTGCACCGCGTTCCGCACCAGATCCTAAAGGATTGCTGTCATATAACCAGGCGGCTTCTGCGTTTACCTTTTTATTTTTATATGTCACACCTGCCCCAGTGTAACGTTCAAAGATTAGTTGGGTAGAATTGAGATTGCGAATAACCGGACCAGCCTGATATCGTTTTCGTCCGGCAAACGCTGACCAGTTATCATTTATTGGATGTTCAATTAACGCTACGGAGTCAAGTTTTTGTGAACTTTTATTGCCTGTAACAATTAAATAGTTCGACTCAACAGTATAGAGAGATTTACCCAGTCGTCCATGTATTATTGACCTTGCGCCGGCAAAAGAAGGGTCGCCAGAAAATGCAAAAGCGTTGCCGGTGAAATCTGGTCTGACATATTTCTTAACGGACTTCCCATCTTTTCCTTCAACTTCTGTTCTCCAGTCAAATCCATTAGCGAGATAACTGGCTATTACTCCCATTCCAACAATTGCGATAGAACTTTTGTTTTTATCAATTAATCGATAGCTTAAAGTGGAGTTTACCGGAGCAATATTTGACCCGGGTGTTATAGCACCTTGGCGAGTGAATGATGAACCCCAATTAATGCCGATATTCACGGTTCCACCATTTGCCACCATGGCATCTATCAGATCCGGCACATTATTTATCTTTAGTAATGTTGTTAACATTGTCATCTGATCAGTGTTTAAATTAAATAAAGTCGCCATGTCGTCTGTAGCGTGGGCTGTTTTGTATGAACTAATACTACCACTGGTCGCAATAGCATTTTTAACCTTAGTAGCAACATTAGCTACCATAATATCCATGAATGCTTTTCTAATATTCGGGTCAGTGATGAATCCATTAATCATCAGTGGTAAGTTAGTGCCAAGGGTGTTATCTTCCTGCACACTCTGGCTAATTTCTTGTCCTACATCTGTGCCTGGTGTTACCATTGAACCATATACCATGGCTGCCAGCAGCGAGGTCCATCCTTGTTCTGTTCCACCTAATTCCACCGGAAGCAATGCAGTTGGGAGTACTGACTTGAATATTTGTACCTTTCCTTGAGTAACGTCGTCCGGCACACTGATGACAGTAACACTGGTTGTTTCACCAGCAGAGATATCAGTAGGACCTTGAAGATTAGTTTTAAGGTCGGTATTAGATTGTACTTCTACCACTCCTTCCAAGACAGTAACCTGAGTGCTGCCATCTGCCTTTACTGTAACGATGAAAATAGTGCCTTTCGCTGTTGCGGTGGTAGTCGGTGTTTGTACGGTAGTTTTACTTCCTTTAGCTACCTTAATCCAAACTGCCCCTTCTTTGAGTTTAATATTACGTAAATCTTTTGTCTGTTGCACAACAAGGTCAGTCCGTTCGTTGATTCGCAAAATTGACTTGTCAGTAAAATTAATCTCTGCCATTGATCTTTTAAGTGTTCGTACGCCTTGCTGGTCAGTGACAGTCTGGTTTTGTTTAGCATCTACCC
>JBIJDE010000312.1:0-6020 GCA_044344305.1 Armatimonadota bacterium | reverse complement strand
ATTTAATCCCTTTAAAAGTTACAGTGGTTGCCCGCATTTGTGGCTGTACCCGATAGTAGTACTGCTGCCACCAGGAAAAAAGTTTTATTAAATTTAAAGGTTCACCATCTATTTATCAATCGCCACTAAAGTTGTTACCGGGGAGCAGGCTGGAAGCCTGCGGTCCCAGTGTTTGAAATGTAGACGCAAGATTTTGCGTCTCTACTGTTTTCATGATGCAAGCCAGTCCCCTTTTCATGCCTGCCTATATTACAGATTTTATTCACCGTAGCAACAAAACTCCCTCCGTCACTGCGGTGACACCTCCCTCGCGGATGGAGGCATTAGGGGATTTCTATTTTACAATAATTTTTAATTCTGCATTTTTAATTATTAATTTATTTTTCAGCGACTGGTAACTGAGACTGTCGAAGTGACCTTAAGCGAAAGTCCTGTTTTATATCTTTTCAATTTGCACTGCTGTACCATAAGCCAGAACTTCAGTAGCGGATGATTGTGATACGACTTCGGTTGCGTCATAATTAAAACCAATGATTGCATTTGCACCCATTGTTTTCGCATGTGAAACCATGTCGTTGTAGGCGTCCAAACGTGTTTGTTCACACATCTCGGTATAGGCAGAATTATGCCCGCCAAATATTCCGATAACGCCACCGATACATCCCTGACCAATAGTCGGTGAACGCACCACGATGCCACGAACTATACCTAAATAGTTCACAATTTTGTAACCTTCGACTGTGAATGTCGTTGTAACTAACATTTTCTAAATCTCCTTAAACTTTATGACAAGATGATGAGGCAGCTAACTACCCCAGTAATAATGCGATATCTTCTGCCAACATATCGCCTTTTGCTTGTGGATATATGCCAACACAAGCGGCATCGTTAACGCGCAGGTGTTTTTTTACGAATGTGAATGCCTCGCGGGGTTCGGTGCGACCGGCGGCGAGTACCTTGTAATGAATCACTGGTTTAGGTAAATCTTTAATAATTGCGACCATGGCATCGCGATCTTCCGGCAAAAACTGTTCATCAAATCCATGCACATGACTGGCGTTGTTTTCCCGGGGAATGGGATTATAATATGAACACATGAAATAATCGACGTCGAGGTTTTCCTTTGCCCATTTGAATACTGCCGGGGTATGTCCGGCGATACCGGCAAGCAAACCTGCATTTTTTATCTTTGCAATCATATCCGGCAATTCGGCTTCTTTGCCATTTGCTATGTGATAATCCGCCACCCCGCCGTGAATATGACAGCCTATCGCGCCACCCAGCAATGCGCCACCGATACTGCTATCGATTGATGCGAACTCCGGACATGTTTGCGTTAGCCACTGAATCTGTCCGCCATCATTGTGGTATTCGTACATCAATCGCGATATATGGGCATCACCACGCGCAATTATCGTATTCACCCCGTGTGCTTCTGCATCGTGGAGAATATCTTTTATCTGGGCAACGGTAAAATATCGACGCATCTTCTCATCAGTCTCAGTACCCAGGTGCGATACCGCACTGAACGGATTCCCACCCAAAATAAACTTAGAAACTTTATGATTTCCCAACTGAATGAATTGCATAGTTGCTCCAGTGATTAAGTATAGAATTTGAATGTAGAAAAAGCAACATTATTGTCATAACATGAATGTCGATTTCATGCAGATTTCAAAATTTTACATCGAATAATATGATTAAAAAAGATAAAGTTGATGACAAGCATGAGTTTTATTTACGCCTTGTAAAGGCATTTTAATCAGTAACCCTTGGTGCAAGCATCATGCTTATACACATTTATAGTTATCATTTCAATTGAAATATTGGCTGACGAGGGAGGGGAATTGTCCCCAATTCCCGCGCCGAACCGTGATAATGATGTAGTCAAACGTAACAGCGACAGTTTTCTTTTACGTGGTGTTGTGATTTGCTAACCTTGTTTTATCGTTTTTACCGGTTCGTCTTTATTCTACAGACACTATCGCGGGAGCTGGGGACAGCTCCCCTACCTTTACCTGATATTTCTGAATTAAAGAATGCAAAATATACTATTCCCAATCCCATTTAAACAATTTCCAACATTGCATGCCCGCGAATTACGGGTACTGTCACTACCAGTCGGTCATCTTCTCGGGTAAATTCCAATTCGGTGCATTCAGGAACTAACCGCACCTGGGTTACCGGGGTATCTTCGCGCAGTGATATTTTTATGTTATAAAGCGGAATAACATCTTCCACTATTTCGAATCGGCTGGTGCGGCGTTCCGGTACATAATAGAGCAGATGTACCACCCGGCGTCCATCCTGTTGATGTATTGCCGTCTCCATGGCTGATGGTCCATTGTGCCGCAGCAATGGCGAAGGAAGTAATCGGGCGAGGGCATTTAAAAATATTGTGCGCACCCAACGCGGCGCAAACTCGGTATATAATGCGCCGATGGCATGGGCAAAATAGATTACGTTGCCATTCTGTACCACCCCGGCGGAGCCAATGCGGCCAGATGTTGGCGATTGCTGATGCGAGGTGAAATGCTCAAAGGTGCGGTCGTAATATGGTAATATCACATCTGCCAAAACGGTAGAGCCAGTGATAGCCTCTACCTCAACCGCTTTTGTATACATTACCATGTCGCCAGCAGGCACATCTGCGGAAATCTCTTGCCGGGGACGTATAAAATCAGCATGGGTAGTGTCGCACCAATCCCAATGTTCGCTGAATAACCTTCCCCGGGCCGGTTTGCCATCTGGTGCCAATACCCCGGGACCCAGCGAACGAATACCCAGTTCCGGGAACGTTATTATCCTGTTATCCGGGGCCACGCCGGACTCAAACGATGCCAGTACAGACCCGCCAGTCTTGATATATTCCCGCAGCTTATCTGCCAGTATTGGGTTTATTGTTACATAATCCGGTAAAATGATTACTTTAAATGGTTTAAAGTTCATTTTCGAATCTATTATGTCAAATTGATGGCCTCCCTCGGTAAGCATACGTACCATGCCGGATACGCTGCTTTGCCAGGGTCCAAACTCTTCTGCAGAAAGCAATGCTATATCAGTCAGCGGTTTTGCATCTCGGCACCATGGTTCTTTCTTTTCAACTTCCGCGTAAACTTTACCGATTAACTCATAAGTCGGATTTTCCAGCACACCATTAGGATGCATCTGGTCACCTACTGAACATCGGCAGCTAAGTGCAAGCAATTGGAAACATTCATATTCCAGAGCCGCCTGGTTTTTCAGCGAATGAACATCTCCCCAACCGCGGTGGAACTTGCCGGTCATCCCCATACATGGCCGGCCCAAATTGCGTGCAAACCGGGCAATGGTAGGAAATGCCAGGTAACCACCGCAGGAACCACTGGGTAGCGCGTCAAATTCGAAATGGGAAAAGGCTGGCGATTGGGAACGATTGCCCGGACGAATGTCGCCACTGTTGTAATATATTGAACAATCGGGATTGATACTGCGCACAAAATCGCTCATCTCCAACAAGAAACGGTTCATTACTTCAGTGGCATGTTTCTTGCGATCGATTTCATTGAACGGGTTTAATCCCTTGCGTAGCATATCCCCTTTGCAAAGGTCGCAAACACACTCGCGTGTCCACAGAATATCAAAGAATATTCCATCAGTCGGGAACATCTCCAGCACTTCGCGGACATGTTCCTGTAAAAATTCAATATATGGGTCATGATTAAGGCACAAGAATCGATAAAAACCCGGCTCCAACGGTCCGTTGCCGTCAATGCATCCATCAGGACGAACAACGCACCAGTCCAAATGCCTTTGCGCAGTAAAATGGTCCCACTGGACGGTAATATATATCGGCGCACGAACTCCTCGACTATGCAATACATCTATCTGTTCACCCAATAAATTACGGTGTTTTAGCTGTGGATGCACGCGTTCAGGAAATCGTGAAGACTCATAATAAAGCCAACCATTATGACAACGGGCAAAACATGTCACCGAATCAATATGCGCGGCAACTATTGTATCAGCAAACTTCTCTGCGTCAAAATCCACCGCAAGGTCGGGGATATCAGCCGGAATATGATAATCAAGATGAATCTGACGATATCGTAAATCCATAATTATTCTCCCTGTAAGGACTGCCATTTACAAAGTGATAGTTTTTATCTATATGTTTTCAAATTCAACCGAGAGGTGGCCAGAGCGTCTCGCTCGGAAAAAGGAAGAAACGTGATAAATTTTAACACCTATCGTCACCGAGACGGTGACGCCACGTTTATTTGCCATTTGCCATTTACAATTTGCAATTTAATATAGCCATCCTAATTCAACCAGCTTATTGAAAATCGCCTTTGCAAAAACCAGTTCGCCACCGGGGTTAAGGTGTACGCCATCATTTAAATTCACTAATTCATCATGTTCACAATATTTAGTTGCATTTTTCATGGGGATGCTCATATCTAATATTTCAATTCCGTATTGATTTGCAACTTCGGTTATTAACTGGTTGTTATCATCCAGAGTATCCCAGGCTGTTGCTGGATTTTTAGGATTTGGCAGGACATGATAGAGCATTGCGAGGGTACGAATATTTGCATTTTTCAGTTCACTATACATGAAATTCAGATTGTCGCGGGTTTGTTGTTGCGGAAAGCTTCTTGCCACATCGTTGCCGCCAATAAGCATGATTACGATATCTGGTTGTTGTTGCAGCACATCCACATCGAACCTTTCTTTTACTCCCTGAGTGGTATCGCCACCTATTCCTTTATTTATCATCGTAACGGCATCAAACCCGATACGAACACCAAGCATTAATTCCAGAACATTGGAAAACTTCATATATTTGCTCAGGTCCGCCCAGCCGGTAATGCTGTCGCCGATGCAAAGAACTCTTAATTTTCTATCAGTCATTTTTATTTCCTTTACCACGCGTTTGCGGATGTCATTTCCCATGCGGTGATAGATTCAATATGACATATTCCGCCTTCACTTAACAGCTGTATTCCCATGCTCTCGGGGAGAGTTGGATATATTCGCTGGGTTAAACACTCACGACGGTTTGCAAAAACTTCTAATATTGACTTATCTATGAAAATCCGCAATTTCAGTTGTTCGCCATGATCCAAAACGAATGGCGCAGTTTGAACTGTAACTTCAGGATTTTCCCCGCCTTTCATAACATACGTCCGGTAAATGATATCTTTATCCAAACTGGATTTTGATACATCGATGCTTAATGTTCCATAAGAAAAGTCACACCAGATAGCAGTTTCTTCTTCACCATCTGGTGAACAACGCACCTTGATGCCAAATCGTGTTGCACCTTTTGGATTAACAGTAATTTCCATCTCCAGCGAATCTCCCTTAATATCCACCAGATGTATGGGTTCATCAGGTGATACCGGTAGATTTCGCAATCCCCGCAGGTTAAAGCGCAACTGCTCCAATTCTTCTATTGGGTCTATAAATAATGAGTTATCCGGTGCCAGCGACAATACTCTCGGTAATGTCATTGTTCCACCCCAGGATGATTTATCCGCTGGACGCGCTTCCAGTGCCCACGTCCACATTATGCGTCTACCTTTATCATCTATTAAAGACTCTGGCGCAAAACATGAACCACCCGGGTAATTCATTCGTTGGTGATATTCGGGATAAAACTTTTCATTTTCCCATTTTCCAACATAGTACCTTGCGCCACATGAATGGCTGATGCAAACCAGAACGTGCTTGTTGTCCAATTCAAAAAAATCAGGGCAGGAAATATCTTCAAAACTCTCGATTTCCGGCATATCATAGGCTAAAAATGGGCCTACATATTGCCACTGGTCAATTACCTGCGCTTTAAATAACGATGCCGGGGTACATGTAGATGGATTTCCGCCAAAGACCGCATAATAGGTTCCATTCTCTACCCAACCGTGGGGATCCCATGAATTGTATATCTTGGATTCTGCACTGTCAGGCAAAGGATTGGGGATAATGGGATTTGCAGCAAGTTTTGTCCAATTATCGAGATTCGATTCAGACGATGTGGC
>JBIJDE010000036.1:0-19618 GCA_044344305.1 Armatimonadota bacterium | reverse complement strand
GTCCCACTCCGCTACAATCTGACCAACTTTTATCAGGTTATTTTGTTCATTTATAAATGCTTCTTCAACTCTCTGTATATTTAAATATGCACGTTCATGTTCCAATTTTACCAATCGGTCACGAATGATAGCATCACTTATCAGCATAGTTAAACTGATAAATATTATGCTGATAGCAAATAACACTATAATTGTCTGTGATCGTATTGTCATTTGTTTGCTTTCTATAATTTTCGGTAATAATATAAATGATACAAATTTCTGACTGAAATATCAACTGAGGAGTGCCGGATGAATTACAAAATCGTTATAGATGGAATGCATTGCGAAGGTTGTGCAAAATCTCTATATAAAAAACTGACATCTATCCGTGGAGTAAATAAAGCGGTGATAAATATTATCAACCGCGATGCTGTACTTGATGTTAATGATGAAGTAACAGTAGAAGTACTAAAACAAGCGGTTATCACTACTGGTTTTGAAGTGGAAAGTATTACGGTTATCGAATAAAATGAAAAAAATAATCCTGTCTGTAAATGGTATGTCTTGCATTAGTTGCGCTAATAGATTAACAGCGGTTATGAGTAAAACAGCAGGTATTATCGATACCGATATAAACTTCGCGCTTTCATCAGCCGAAATTGGTTATGATGAATTGACAATAAATTCACAAACAATAGCTGAAATAATCCATGACTGCGGCTTTGAAATTGAACCTGAGACTGTAATATTCACCATCCATGGCATAACCTGTGCTGCATGCATCGCCAGAATAGAAAAATCTCTATCAAAATACGACGGAATAATATCTATATCGGTCAATCTGGCAAATTATCAGGCTGAAGTTACTTTTTTACCCGGAGTCATTAGCAAAAAAGATATTTTTACTGCGGTGGAAATGACCGGATTTGAACCAGAAGATATTAAACAAGACAACCGAAAGCAGACCACTGCAAAAGAATTAACTAAATTAAAAAACCGTCTCATTATCTCCGCGTTATTAACAGTACCGGTTATGTGGATGGGAATGTCGCATAACCACTCCGGTTATTCAATCATCATTCAAATAATTGCTGCTACCTTTGTGCAATTTGTCCCCGGTTGGCAATTTTACCGCAATACTTTCAACTCGCTTCGCCATCGCTATGTAGATATGAACTGTTTAATAGTTCTGGGTACTACCGCGGCTTGGGGATTTTCTTTATTCACTGTACTGTCGGGCAAACACGACATGCTCTATTTCGATTCATCAGCGACAATTATTACTTTAATCATCATGGGAAAATATCTGGAACTTCGAGCGCGGGCAAAGGCATCAGATGCGATATCTCTGCTCATAAAATTACAGCCTGATGTCGCTCATATTAAGAAAGAAAACTCCATTTTTGATATCCCGGCAAATGAGCTGGTTCCTGGTGATATCATCATTATACGACCAGGTGAAAAAGTACCGGCAGATGGTTACATTATTGAAGGAAAATCTAAAATTGACGAAGCAATGCTTACCGGTGAGATGATGCCGGTAGAGAAAAATCCGGAAGCAATTGTCACCGGCGGAACAATAAATATCACCGGCAGCCTGACGGTGAAGATACTGCGCAGCGGAAACAACACCACCCTGGCTAAAATAATACGTATGGTAGAAGCTGCACAACGGGGAAAAGCCCCCATGCAACGATTGGCAGATAAAGTCGCCGGGATATTTGTTCCATTGGTTTTATTAATTGCTATCATTACTTTGTTGGCATGGCTGCTTATCGACCCATCGCAAGCACTGGTTCATACTGTTTCTGTATTAATTATCGCCTGCCCATGCGCATTAGGATTAGCAACGCCAATTGCTATTATCGCCGGCACCGGCCGTGCTGCGGATTATGGCATTCTTATCAAAGGCGGCGAAATACTTGAGAAAGTCCACGCTATAAAGACAGTAATTTTCGACAAAACCGGCACTATCACTGAAGGTCACCCGGAAGTGGAAAAATTTACTCCAGCCAATGTCGATTTAAACACAGCTCTTTTTTGTGTTGCCGCATTAGAATCTCATTCTGAACATCCACTGGCAAAAGCTATTATTCGATATTCGGTAGCAAACGGAATAACTCCAACACCTGCAGAAAATTACAAATATTTACCCAGCCATGGAGCTACCGGAATTATTGATGGTATTGAGGTTATCTCCGGCAGCAGTAATTTTTTTAAACAAAATAATATAGTATTGCCGGATATATCGATAACAAGCACACATACTCACCTGGCAATCAATGGTAAATACGCAGGAACATTTACCTTTGGCGATAAATTACGCGATGATGCTCAGCAAACCATTGCCGAACTTCATGAGATGAATATAAAAACTGTTATGTTGACCGGCGATCATCGCGCCGCCGCGGAGAAGATAGCTGCTGCCGCCGGTATTACAGAAATAATATCCGACGTGCTACCCGACCAGAAGGCACAAACGGTAAAAGAAGTGCAAAAAACTGGCGTGGTAGCAATGGTCGGTGACGGTATCAACGACGCCCCGGCACTGGCACAGGCAGATATTGGCATATCAATGGGTGATGGCATCGACATCGCCGTTGAAGCCGGCGATATCGCTTTGTTGGGCAACAAACTATATGGCGTAATTACCGGGATAAAAATAAGCCGCAAAACCTTGCTGACGATAAAACAAAACCTGTTCTGGGCATTCTTTTACAACGTAATAGGCATCCCTATCGCCGCCGGAGCATTCAGTTGGGCAAGCATCAACCTGTCCCCCATCTATGCCGCCGGGGCAATGGCTTTGAGTTCTGTATTTGTTGTTACTAATGCGCTGTTATTGAGACGGTATAAGCCGTAAATATAATTAAGAAATTTTCTACACCGCTTCAATCTCAATCAACAACATCCCCAAATCCCCAACAGTTTCTTTGATTTCCAGATAGCCATCAGCAGTATCGACTGTTTTTGTCGCCTTGGCAGGTTCCTGTTCTATGCGTAATTGTTCCAGTTGTTTTGCGTTTGGCCATTTAGGCGCACCCATTTGCCGCCAGGCGTATTCTGCCCATCCATGGGTGCGGTCTACCAATGAACTGGTCATTCGCACACGACGCGGCATACCAGACAACTCGATGTTAAAATTGCGCGGGTTGCCCGGGCCAATCATCTTCTCAATCCCTTCCGGTGTATCAGTGGTTGCCTCGGTGCTGGCGTAAGGATGGTGATTGTATATCAGCACCTGCCAATTATTTGCATCACTTTGGAATATGGCAATGCCTTCATCGGGGTTGTTATAAATAACAATACTGCCACATTTATTCAGGAATGAAAATGCGTGGAATGCCGGTTTTTTTAAGCCATGCGGAGAAACTATACCCCACCCGCCGAAAAACTCTTCATGACCGGGAACGGCTTCCTCTGTGATATCGCTCAGCGACCAGCGTGCAATTGAATCAACCAAACCAACACTACGCAGCAGGTTCTCCAGATGAAATGTACCGCTGAATACATGGTCATGGGTACGGTCACGGCAACCTGGTGAACTCCCCCATTCATTGCAATGTATTTCCACATTCGGGAACTGACTGGCATCAACCATTTTTCGCAAGACAGTAAGGTCGTTAAATGTAGCCATGCGGTCTCTAACCACACATTTGTGGGTTTTAGTATTATCGTCAAACGGGAAGTCTGTAGGATATGGATGAGTGGATACGAAATCAACCGGCAATTTTTCTTTATGACAGAAAGCTAAGAAATCTTCTATCCATTCGGGTTTATAATTTCCATCTTTGTCAGGAGTAAAGTTCGCGGTGGCCGGACCACCTACACGCAGACTGGCATCTACCGATTTCACAGCTTCAACAGCATGGCGATACAACTCAAAATATTGTGCCTGAGTGCCAGACCAAAACGGGATATTCGGCTCATTCCACACTTCAAAATGCCAGTTTCGTACTTCATCAATGCCATAACGCTCTACAAGTTCAGAAACTGTTGTATAAACCAG
Source organism: Armatimonadota bacterium (assembly GCA_044344305.1). Classification (GTDB taxonomy): domain Bacteria; phylum Armatimonadota; class Hebobacteria; order CAIYQO01; family CAIYQO01; genus JBAXQQ01. The sequence continues at coordinate 15,627 of JBIJDE010000036.1, read as the reverse complement.
TTTGCGCCAATCCGCCATATCGGTCGGCGGACAAGCAGGACATTTGCATGTGAATACTGTCTTTTCGTCACTTGCCATCCATTTTGGCAAAAAACTCAACTCCACAAAGGGACGAATGCCAATAGACAGGTAATAATCATAATTAGAGAAAAGGTACTGGAAATTAAAATCTTTCTCTTTTTCTACCCATACAAACATATCATCATGAAACATACCATGCTGGCGCAAACTATGAAATCCGCACTCGCGAACTGCCATTGCCAGATGCTCACGAACATCTGCTCGCAATGAAAGCCCTGCCCTATCCGCACACAACATCCGTTTCCAATAAGGCTTAACAACCTTTCCACCAGCAGAAACATCTATTTTATAAGACATAATTATTCCTTTTTATAAAAGTTTTGTATTGCGGTAATTGTATTGATTGGTGTTGATTTGTCAAGGAGCAGACTATTCTGCTAATCAACCCCTGCCCATTCAGGACTTTCGCTTTTTTAATCGGTCAGATCGGTCGGATTTGACCGATCTGAGCAATGTTTAATGGTAAATCGCATTCCAAAGAGAAAGACCTATTTTAACTCACTTGCTACCAGACCAATTGTTGACGGCTATAACTTTCCGCAACTTTTGCAGCCGCGCATTGCCGTCATAATTTCTGAATTGAAGATTTCTGTTATTTTATCAGGAGTCGCATTGCCGATTACCTCACCATTCACGGAAATATTCGGGCCTTGGCCGCAGTTCTCAAAACAGAAAGTTGCTTTCAATTCAATATCATTATCCATCTCATTTTGCTGAATTAATTTGCCTAATTTTTGCATACTGTTATACGAACCTTGCTGGAAACAACAAGTTCCAACGCAAACTTCTACAGTTACATGACCACCCGGCGAGAGAGTGATATCTTCGCTTATGCGTCGGCGATTGTTATATTCGGTATGCAAACTCTCATGGGATTCATGGCTATTTGGCGTTCCCAAGTGGTTTGTATACAGCATCTGTACGGCTTCATTATTATGGGATTGGCGAACTTTCGAGTTCTTATCAATACCGGCAAGTCCTTTTGCCCGTTCTGCACGGCGTACCAGATTATCATGCGGTGGCTGACCTGCCCCACCGACACATCCGCCGGGACATGCCATAACTTCAATGATATGGTATTCCGCTTCACCATTCTTAACGGTTTCAATCAGTTCAGCAGCGGCAGCGAGTCCATTAACTGTTGCTATTTTCACATCCATGCCGTTTATGTTAACCACTGCAGTACGCAAACTCTCGCCGGCAACGGCAGTTTGCCATAAATTAAGAGTCAACTCTTCACCGGTTAATTTTTTATATGCCGTTCGCAAGGCTGCCTCTGCGACTCCGCCGGATGCGCCGAATATTACTGCGGCACCGGTGGATTCACCATAAGGCTGGTCCCACGATTGATCAGCAATATTCTTAAAATCTATTCCATAAGCGGAAATCATTTTCGCCAATTCCTGAGTGGTGATTACCGCGTCAACATCGCGATTGCCATCAATAGAGAATTCTTCTCTTCCTGCTTCAAACTTCTTGGCGGAACATGGCATTACCGACACGCAATAGATATCTTTCCTGTCCAAACCACTTTCTTTCGAGAAATACCGCTTTGCCACCGATCCGAACATTTGCTGCGGCGACCGGCAACTGGATAGATGCGGCAGCAATTCAGGGTAGTTTTGTTCAGCAGTTTTTATCCATGCCGGGCAACAACTGGTGAATATTGGCAGATTTTCACCAATTTCAACTCGATTAATGAACTCGGTCGCTTCTTCCATTATTGTAAGATCAGCGGCGAAGTTGGTGTCAAAGACATTATCTGCACCCATCATTCGCAGGGATGCGGCGATTTTCCCTTCTACATTTACACCCGGTTCCATGCCGAACAACTCGCCAAGTCCAACACGCACTGCCGGTGCAACCTGAAATACCACTTTTAGTTTCGGATTTTCCAACGCCTTCATTACTTTTTCAGTTTCCGACTTCACCATTATCGCGCCAGTTGGACATACCGTTGCGCATTGGCCGCAATAAATGCAATCAACATCATGTAACTTTTTATTGAATGCCGGTGTTACCTCTACTTTACATCCACGTTGCGAAAAGTCGAGGATATGCATGCCCTGATGTTCATAACATACCCGAACGCAGCTTCCACACTGAATGCATTTATTTGGATCTCGTACAATAGACGGATTACCGTCATCAATCGGCTTTTTATCCTCATCGGTAGTATTGAAAAATCGCACTTTATCTATGCCATATTGATTAGAATATTCCTGCAATTTGCACGAATTGCTCTTTTCGCAGGTAAGGCAGTTGCGGTCATGTGCAGCCAACAACAACTCCAACGCCATTTTTCTGACGTTTCTAACCCTGGCACTGTTGGTCTTAATATGCAATCCATCTTCCGGTGGTGTGGTGCAACTTGCCATCACACCGCGTTTATCTGCTTCAATGACGCACATTCGACATGCACCAAAAGAAGATAAATGTGCCTGGTAGCAAAGCGTTGGCAAATTAATACCGGCCTTCTTCGTAACTTCCAAAATATTTCGTTCATCGGTAAATTCAACTTCTCTACCGTCAATAAACATTGTACTCATCTCAGGCAACCTCCTCAATAGCGTCAAACGGACAACTGGCGACACAAACTCCGCAGCGAACACAACTTTCCGGATCAATAACGAATGGTTCCTTCACCTTTCCGGAAATGGCATTTGCCGGACATGCCCGGGCACACTTGGTGCATCCTTTGCATTTTTCTTTATGAATGATATATTGTTTAAACGACTGGCAAACCTTAGCCGGACAACGGTCTTCCTTAACATGGGCAATATATTCATCCATGAAATATGTTGTAGTAGATATAATCGGATTTGGAGCAGTTTTACCCAGACCACACAAAGAACCGTCCTTCACCGCTACAGCCAATTCCTGCAAAGTATCCAGGTCGGACATTTCACCCAAGCCACCGACAATCTTCTCCAGTACCTGCAACATGCGCCGTGTTCCTTCACGACAAAGGGTGCATTTTCCACAACTTTCATTCTGGGTGAAATTCATAAAGAATCGCGCCATATCTACAATACAGGTATCTTCATTCATAACAACTAACCCACCGGACCCAACCATCGCACCGGCTTTTATTAGACTGTCATAATCAAGTTTTATATCCAGATGTTCTTCGGTAAGGCATCCACCGGATGGACCGCCTATTTGTACCGCCTTAAACTTTTTACCATTCCGGATACCACCGCCAATATCAAAGATGATTTTTCGCAGTGTGGTTCCCATGGGTACTTCGATTAATCCAGTGTTAATAACCTCGCCGGTTAACGCAAAAGTTTTTGTACCTTTCCCATGTTCAGTACCCATACCCGAGAACCATTCCGCACCGTTACGAATAATTAACGGCACATTGGCAAAAGTCTCGACATTATTAATTAATGTAGGCTTTTCAAACAACCCGCAATTAGCTGGAAATGGCGGCTTGCTGCGCGGCATACCACGCTGACCTTCAACAGATGCTATTAAGGCAGTCTCTTCTCCACAAACAAATGCTCCGGCACCTTCTTTTACCCGTACGGTGAAATTGAAGGTGGTCCCCATTATCTTACGACCCAACAAACCCGCCTCGGTAGCCTGTTTAATTGCTGTGCGCATACGAGCAACTGCCAACGGGTATTCAGCGCGAACATAAATAATGCCTTCATCCGCACCTACAGCATACGCGGCAATTGCCATCCCTTCCAGCACCACATGAGGATCGCCTTCCATCAGCGATCTATCCATAAATGCTCCCGGGTCGCCTTCATCACCATTTACAATGACATATTTCTTATCGCCTTTGGCAATTCGTACAAATTCCCATTTTTTACCGGTAGGAAACCCGCCGCCGCCCCTGCCCCGCAAACCTGAATCAAGAATCAACTTGCAAACGGCTTCGCTTTTCATAGTATTGATTACTTTTGATAAAGCGATATAGCCATCTTTCATCAGATAATCTTCAATTTTATCCGGATTTACATTCCCACAATTAGCCAGTGATGTACGCTGTTGTAACGCATAAAAAGGTATTTCTTTCTCTCCACGACATTTATCACCGGTTACAGGATGTTCATACAATAATCTATCAACAATAATACCGTTATCGATTGTCATATTCACTATATCATCTACATCATCAGGTCGTACCCGGGTATATAACAGATCCATACCATTAATTTTAACTAATGGACCACGCTCGCAAAAACCATGGCATCCGGTGTGGTCAACACTTACTGGTTCTTTTTCAAATGATACCGCATCATCGCCAAGCAATTCACGAAATCTTTCCAATACCAGCAGCGAACCATTTGCCACACAACCTGTCCCAGCACATACCAGCACACGGCAATTATTATTACACCCGGTCGTTAATTCTTCTCTTCTTTTATCTAATGCTTCTGCAGATATTATCATAATTGGTTGTCCTCCATTTTGTTAATTTCGTTTATCACCTTTACTATCGATTCCGGTGTCATTTGTGGATAAACTTTTTCATTTATTAATACTACCGGGGCCAAACCACATGCTCCCAGACAACTAACGGTATCAACGCTAAATCGCAAATTTTTTGTAGTAGTTTCACCCGGAACTAATTTCAGTTTTTCTCTGATAGCCTGTAAGACTGGTATAGAACGACGAACATGGCAAGCAGTACCATCACAAAGCTTTATTTCATATTTACCTTTCGGTTCCAGAGAAAATTGAGAATAGAAAGTTGCTACCCCAAATATCTCTGACGGCGATTTGCCAATTGCAGTTGAAATGTAAGTGAGAATATCCTGTGGCAGGTATCGGTATTCATGTTGTACCTGTTGAAGGATAGCAATCAGGTTGGTTGCGTCATGATTATATTTTGCCAATATCTCATTAACCTTCTGAAACTTCCGCAATCCTTCCGGCATTTTAGCTTTGACATCAGCCTTTTCTGTAACTGTGCACATATCAATTCTCCTTTATCTTACCATTCGATAATTATTTATCGATACTTACAGACTGATATTAACGGTTTTTTTTAGCCACGTCAAGTACTTTATTGCACTTTTTATTAAAATAAGGAAAAAAATCACGATTTGATTTCATCTATTCATTACCACTGCATCTATGATAGAATAAGTTATGAATACCATCATTGATATCACACAACATTGCCCGCAATGCGGTAACGATTCCAGGTTGAAAAAAGCGAGTAATAATCTGCGTTGTGAAGCATGCGGATTAACATTTTTTATAAACCCGGTGTCTGCCGCAGGAGCATTGATATTTAATGAGACGGGTAATTTGTTAACCATCATCCGCGCAAAGAATCCCGGCAAAGGAAAAATTGGACTTCCGGGCGGGTTTGTCGATTTTGACGAAACGGCAGAAGAAGCTATTGCCCGCGAAATCCGTGAAGAAACCGGACTGGTAGCGATAGATATCACCTATCTCAGCAATCATCCAAATTTATACACTTTTAAAGATATCACCACATATGTTTTGGATTTCTTTTTTGTAGTTAAAGTCCAGGATTTTGATATAAAATTAGATCATTCAGAAGTAACTTCATACTCATTTACAAATCCTGCAACATTAACAATAGATGATTTTGCATTTAAATCGAACTTTCAGGCATTACAGACGTATTTACATATACAAAAATAAAGGTACAATATATAACATATAAATTGAGGTAATTTTTAATGGCAGTTAAACAAACTAAAAAAGATGATACCACCCCGCTATGGTTTTTACCTATCAAGCGAACATCAACGATATTATGGCCGTTTTTCCTGATAATCGGCGGAATATTAATGCTTGCTATGCTTGGCTTACTTTTTTTTAAGATGGTGAGCATGCCATGGTTAAACACAGTATCATCAGTGATGAGTTTTCTTTTAGTAACGGCATACATAACCGCTTCATGTGCATATTGGGATATAACAACTCCAGGATGGTCAGGACTGATATTTGGCTCAGCAGCATATAGTGGAACGCAATTCTTAATAAATTTCATAACAAAAATGAATGGTTTATCAGACCAATTATTAAAATTAAAAGACGATGCCGTTCCTTCAGCAGCGGCAAGAGTAGTTACCGGAATGTCTGCAGAAGCTAACGCCACCGCTGCAAAAGCAACAATTGTTATACAAGCTATAGGAACATTTATCAATAAATTCTCTGCTGACCTGGCAAATATTGGTTTAGCTATTGCAATAATGGCAGTCATTCATCTGATATTTGTATTTATAGTTAGAATAATCCGTACCAAAGGGCAGGCGCGTCGACATGCGACCAAATATCTTGATATGACAGCATCAGATGCGGTACGACGCGATTACATACCAAAATGCTGGCAAACATCGCGATGCCGACCTGCAGTAAGAAAAGTCTGTCCAAATTATCTGGAGCGAACAACCTGCTGGAAAATCAGATCTGGCTGTTTCTGTCAGCGTGACTTGGCTAATTACCTGCGCGAAATGGTAGAAGATATTACAGAAGACACCAAGACGCTATCAGCACAGGAAATGCGGGATAAAAAACGCAACTATGAAATGATCAAACAAAAACTAAAGTCGAATAAACCAAAATGGAAGGACCAGAAAGAAAGATGCTTCAGTTGTCCAATTTATTCAGAGCATCAGGAATATAAATTTAGAAATCTGACATGGATCAACTATCCCATCACCGGTGTGATTGTTGGTGCATTATTCGTACCATACGATATCGGTTATAAATTTGTTTTCAATTATTTAGACAATATACTATTGCAAGTAAAAATCCCATACGTTGCAGTATCAAAATTCGCCGACTCACCATTCGAATGGGTTCTATTGGGAGTAATAACCATAGTTATACTTTCTTACATCATGGCATTTACTGAACATATTTTGTTAGAATTAAAGTGGTAAGAAATTGAGGGGAAAGGTTTTAAGTTTTCGGTTTTCAGTTTCCAGAATAAGTCACTTTGCCAAGTTAAATAACCGAAAATATCGCGAAAGTTAACTCCCCTCCTTGCCAAGGAGGGGGCAGGGGGTGGTTTTCGACTGTATGCAATCTTCAATATAACATCCTGACTTTTTTGTTCAAATTTGATTGCTAACTGACTAATACCTCACCCCCTATTACCTTACTCTATTTGCGCATAAGGTGAAATAATTCTACAATGGGGTTGGGTAATCAACCCCATTTATTTATGACAACTACCAGACTTCACATCATTATATGTATAATTTTACTTAATGCCGTCCTCGCATACGGATATCAGTTTTCGCTTAACCCCTACCCTCGCTTAGAATTATCTGGAAATCATTCTCTTTCTGTAAATATAAACTCGATAACGGGTTCACAACGTTACTTTGCCGATGATAATTATGGCAGAAACAAGCAGATAGTCAATCAATCCAACTTATATTTACGCGGTGATTTATGGCGGGATTTATCTGTTAATGCTTCCTTGTCTATCTCACCCTACGCACCAGATAATATTCGGTGGACGTTAAAATACAATGGCAGCAACGCAAAAGTTACCGTCGGTGAATTTAGTGCCGGTATTTCTGGAAACGAGTTCGTATCAATTAATCGTATGTTAAAAGGGGTTCAAGTAGACCCGGTATTTAAAAAAGGCACAATGAGCGTGATTAACAGTGAAATTCAGGCTCCGGTGCGTACAGATACCTTATATGGTCGTAACGTTAGCGGTCCATACTACTTATCATCCGCCCCGGTAATTCCTGAATCTGAGGTTGTGCTGATAAATGATGTGCAAAAAACGCGCGGTATGGATAAAGATTATATTGTCGACTACACTAATGGTACTATCGATTTTGCGCCGGATATCATCGTTGGACCGGCAGATATAATCACCGTCAGCTATGAGGTTCAAACATCAGGATTAGGTGGTGGTACTCTGACGGCGATGCGGGCATCATACCCTGTTAATAAATCAGGAACCTGTAATGTTGGATTGAACTACATACAATTAAAAGGACGCAGCAGTTCTTTGAATATCCGTGATGAACGCGACCAATATTATGGTAATGGACTGCCTGGCCCCTTTTATCTTACCTGGCGTCCAATTATTCAATCCTCTGAAACAGTGACCATTAACGGCTCTCTACAGCCACGAAATACCGCATACACCATCGATTACAATACTGGAACTGTTACATTTAAAATAGGGTATGAACCCCAGATAAATTCTCTGGTAGTTGTTCGATACCAGGTGAGTTCCGCTACATTTTCCGGCAGCGATAAGAATATCGCCGGAGTTGATTTATCTATACCCATTACCAAGGGTGTTAAGATGATTATGCAAGTAGCGTCAAGTACCCCGCAACCGCCAAAAGTTGTCGAACCAGCGCGGATAACAGATGAGGCGATCTACCTCGCATTTGGGGTTCCTTCCGGCGGCCAGCAATTCACCCTAAAAAAATCACCTATACGAGTAGATTCGGAATTAATACGCTACTCCACCGGTACACTTGCGAAAGGAACTGACTATACTATAAATTATGCAACCGGACAGATAATTTTGATAAAAAATAATATTCCGGCACTACCTACCGGAGCATCAGTATATGTCTCTTACACCACTGATGGGTCTACCACATATTATCCGGGTGATTCGGCAATTAGCGTCAGTACTAACATTCAAAGTGGTAATATTACCGGAAAACTTACCTATAAATATATTGACCCGGGGTTTTCACCATTAGAATCTGCCGGGTACAAAAACCTGCGTCGCCAAACGGATTGGAATGCGACTTATGCCGCACTTTCCAACCTTTCATTTTCAACTACTGGATTATCCAGTTTGCAACCGTATCAGCCATACGGAAACAGCAACAGCAATATTTTTATGGCAAATAAAACAAATAATCATAATATTCGCTGGCAACCATTTATATCTACGACATTAATATATCAGCATAATGACGGTTCAACTCAACAGAAAAATGATTCCCGCATTGGAACGAATAATTTGAGTGACGAATTCCGCAGTACCATAACATTTGGCCAATTAAATGCCGGGTTATCATTTAGAAAGAGCAATAATGAAAGCAGGCAGGTGAGAAACAACACAGACTCTTTTTCCACCATACCGACAACAACAACAGCCACTGATACCATTTATAGATATTCCGCAGACACTACTGCGACATCTGCAAATCTGCAATGGATGCCCGGTGAAAGGTTCAATGCCGGAGCAAATTTTACCATAAATAATATTATGTCATTAAATGGGGATAATACTCAGAATACTGCCGGTAAAAATATGGCATTTAACACCAGATACATGGTTACACCAGCTTTAACACTAACGTCTACATATACGAAAAATAGCACAGATGCCGGTAAAACTGCTGGTGGTGCAGATACGCCGAAACAGATAACAAACTCAATCAGCAACTCAGCAGATTGGCGACCGGCAGATAATTTAAGTATTACAGCATCTGCATCATTTGATGAAAACGTTGGGGGAGTATATTCAAACAGTAAGACTGATAATTTAAACTCATCAATTAACTGGCAACCGGTGCCGCGAATATCTCTTAATGGCTACATTAATAATCAAAAATTGCGCTACATACCGGACAGCACCGGCAATACTATCAGCACGACATACGGAATATCATCTGACATTTATCCTTTCTCGCCAGTTATAGACGGCAGCGTTCAACGACTATCATATCGTCCATATTTTTCTGTAGATACCCAGCAAATGACCAGTAATGCAAATATCAATAGTACTATTTCTGAAAATAAAATGTCATCATATTCAGCGCGAATGACCATGCCTTTTTCCACAAAAAATGATATCTTTTACAGCACTGAGTTCGTACAAATGACTGGTTTCCCCAGTAAATCCAACCGCAACACACAATCATTGGGGTGGAATTATCGGGCAAGCGAGCAGATGACAGTAACAGTGAACCTGCAAAGAATCAGCTATATCGACAACACAAGTCCCGGCCTGAACTATTCCGCAAACTCAATACAAGGGCAAATAAATCTTCATTTTTAATATAAAAAAGTGGTATAATATCTACGTGAAAAAAGTAATATATTTCGTATTCCCTTTTGTAATTACCCTCTTATTGATCTTTATCAATGGTTGCGGTGGCACGACTACGAGTGGCACCAATGTGGATAATATTAAGCTATCCGGGCAAGTTGAAGACCCTACAAAACCATCTTCAATCAGTGGCTCGGTAGCATCAATAACTAACAGCGTCATAGATTTTCCTGCGGGTTCTTTAGTTGAGATGATAAACCAGGCTAACCCAACTATTAAATATTCTACCCGTACATCTACCCGCGGTGGATATCAGATTACCGATATCCAGCCGGGAAAATATGATATATCTGCATATATCCCTGACAAAACAAATCCAATATTGACCGGTGAATTGAAAAATGTGATTTTAAAAGGCAATATCCATTCATCAATGATAAATATTCTTATTGGCAAGCCAGTTGATAGAGGCATAATCCAGGGGCAGGTATTGCAGAATGGATTACCGGTACCAGGCGCATCAGTAACACTCGACCTTACTACCTATGGCATAATACATTTAGAAGACCCGACAAATAAAGATGGCATTATGTATTTATCAACCACATATACTGATGATGCTGGTCAATATAGATTCGAGTTTCCCATTGGCTCACAGGATATTTACATTGCTGCTCATTCAAACAGCTCAAAGGTATCACCATCTATAAATGGAATACGAATCACTACTTTTGCTGCTGGTGCAGTTGTTAATCAGGATATTGAATTAGCTTCAGCAGATTTGCCAGTATTTCCTATTCTTGAATATGATATCTTCTCAACCACATTAGAGAAAGCCACAATGGAAAATGCACAGGCTGCTTTGGCTTTCACCCTGGCAAATGCTGAAAAGACCCGTTCGATAAGAATGGCTAATATCGCAGATAGAATGATGAAACGCCTGAGAAGAAATAACACTGCAACATCATTTATAGAAAATGATGTATTTTGGACAGTGCAAAATACAGATATCGGCACTTTAGGATTTGATGTTTATCGTGGGGACACCCTGATTGGCGATTACCAGAAGGTTGGCAATTGCGATGACCCGTTTATGACTTACTACTTTGATAGTGACCCGGCTTTGGTATCAAAAGCTATAACATACTACCGCGTCCGCAGCTATGCCGCCAACAATAAATATAGCCCCATCTCATCAAGCGTGGTATCGGCGTCTCCACTACCACCATTTACAGATTTATCACCCGCAAACAATGCTATCATTAAAAAAGATGTATTGAATGGTTACAAAATATCATGGCCACGCATCGCAGGTGCTAAAAGTTACATGATTGCCGTATACTCGCAAGAACCGAACAGCAACGCAATCCCACCGACATTCATCAGGAAAGACGACAATGGTGAACCAATTCAGGAATGTAATCTTACTGGCGAATACGGCGACTACTGGTGGATTATTGCAGCTTATGATAAACCACAATTAGAAACCACTTCATCATTTGCAGGTTCTTTCTCTACGTATAGGAAATTAACATTAACGCCATGAAAAAAATCATCATAATTATCGGCTTTATACTTATCTATATCAGCACTTACGCAATAAATGGCAACATAGTAACCATACCTGCCACCCGTGGTGTAGCAGATTACAGTAAAATTAACCAGTACAACACAAATATTAAAAGATTTGCCAACACATTAATTAACTCTGGTGCTTTTCACCGCGGTTCTGTCCCGCCCATCGTTGATGCTATCGCCATCCCGGAAGGTTGGAAGCCGTCAAGAAAAAGAGACGCATCAGATTTTACCTTTAATTTCACAAAATATTACATAAATAATAATGACCTCATAAAAACTGTCGATGATGCTTCTGTTACTCTGTTAAAAGATTTCATTGGCGATAAAACCGCTGGTGCCTATAGCCGATTAATCAGCATTTATGGTACACCATTCAATGGCGGCGAATTAACTTTTATTAAGGGTGATGGTAATGAAAACGAAGCCGGCATATTTAACCCTGCTGATATGACAATTACTATTCCTACCCCACCTGCCGATTTAAACAAGACCGATGACAGTCAATACGGCCTGAAATTAATGCATATTATGCTCCACGCGTTTCATGGTGCAAACTTAATTGCTTATGACGCATGGGAAGAAGGAATGGCACGCGCCGGCGCATTAATAACTTACACACTCATTCACCCAGAGTTTGATACCACCTATTCTATGGAATATTTATTGCCATTATACGACCATGTAAATCAACCCGCTTTGGCATCTCCATCTATATTCACCGGCACTATGACATATATGCCGCTCTACCGTATCGGCATGGCGACATCAGCCTGGATTAAAATATACACCGAAAATCCAACCGTATTCAAGGAGTTTAATACTCGTTATTATTCTCTGGCGTCAGCAGATAGCTCTATTCTAAATAACCTTACCAGATTAAAAGGCGTTCTCTCCGGTGTAGTTCCCAGTATTGAAGGGTTGGCATTTAATATCTGGTATGACGGACAATATGCGTTATCTCCGGCAATTAATACCGGCGCGAACCTATATATTTACTCTGTTCCGTTGCAGGAAACGGTATTGATATTTGCCCACTATTTCGCGGTAACATCCGCAGGTAATGGCACATCTACAGAATCACCGCTCACTGGCACCGCCAATATCGATTTTACCACTTGGGATGGCGTTCCACTATATCCAGAAGAAGGTTATAACCCGGCTGTTGAACGCAATCAATTCACCATTCCTTCCGGTATAGAACCAGGAGTTGGCACAATTTCACCATCATTTTACAATATCGGTGACCCGCCAGAGCAAAGAATAGATATCGCAGTATCAATAGGTATTAACAACCGGAAAATACGTTTCCCATACTGGGCTCGCGGCAATACTAACGTTGAATTTATCAATAATAAACCTAACCCAAATTATGATGAGAACGAATTTTTTGGTGCTGTCACTGATATAAATGATGGATCAGTGAAAATTGATGTGCCAGGTTTAACCATTCCAGTGGTGGTAAATAAAAATGGCACTTTCAGTTATAGCATGCCGGGTGGACGTTTCTCATTTTTCAGTCCGGTAACATTTGAAGTAACCAGTTCAACCGGCTCTTCAGTTACCTTCCGCAGAAATATCGGTCCCGGGTTTTATTCACCGGTTTTAAAGGCAGACGGAAGTCAAATACCGGTAAGTAAACATTTATATACCGTCGTTGAAGCCGGGTCAACACTGCTGGCATTGCCGGTTAACAGCACAAAAAATCTAATTTCTGACATCATAACAAATGTCACCTACAACTCCGCATGGTGGGATCCCGCGGCTTTGGGGACCAGTAAATACAAAATAAACAACGGCGTCCCCCCATTAACCCCCGGCATGTCTGTATGGGTAAAGTTGCAAACAGCGCGAAGCATCACCGTAGACGGCACTACATTGCCATTAGCACAGCGTGTAATAACTCTGCAACCCGGGTGGAACCAGATTGGTGGTTTTGACACGATACCCTGGAACCCGTGGAGCATGCAAGTTGAGACAGACACCGGAACCTACAGTATAGCCGGCGCTATCAGCAAACAGATAATCGGTCCATTTTGGGCATATACTGATTTAAAAGGTTATCATCAAAAATTACTTACCGACTGGTGGGAAGGTTTGTGGGCAGTCAACCTGACTTCATCACCTATTCGGTTGCGTCCGGTAAGTGATGAGCGCGGCTTAAGATCGTCGTCTATGCCAGTACTGCGACCGCAGAATAGCTGGTGTGTTAACTTGCAGGCTAATTATGATGGAATATCCGATAACAGCACCTGGGTAGGCGCGGCACCGGATTGTACCGACCTGACAGACGGGTATGACTGGGTTAAACCACCGGCAATATCCGATCTTAGCAGTGGATTACTTAGAAGCGATGGCAAAATATATGCCTCAGATTACCGCAGCACTCAATCGTTAACTAATGAATGGCAATATAAAGTAACTGCCCCGGCGGGAAAGATAGCGAATATCTCCTGGACCAACCTGAACTTGCCAAAAAATATCAACGTAACCATTACAGACTCCGCCACCGGAGTAATCCGTTCAATCCGCAATACTGCTAATTACCAGTTCAACTCAACAGGTGAAACCAGAACATTCATCGTAAAATCATCCCCCCGCAATACCCAGCCGTTATTCACACTTTGCCGCCCGGCGACGGATATGCGCAGTAAATTCCCCGGTACTAATATGCTCATAATGCTCAGCGAATCAGCCCAGGTAAAAATGGAAATCCGCACCATCACCGGCACAATAGTGAATACCACCCCGAATATATCCGCCGACGCCGGCAAAATAATCACCATCCCACTATCCAGCACCCGCAGCAACGGAATAAATCTACCCGCCGGGAATTACCTGGTAATTATCACCGGGGTCAAGACAGACGGAACAACAGTAAGACAAACGTTGACCATTCCTGTGCGGCAATGATTGAGATTAGCCTGGGGTTAGAATGCTATAAAAAACCACCGGCACAGATATTGATAAAATAATGCCCCCGGTATCACGTTTTGCAAACGGCGGCAGGACAGAAAAGAAACACAGTATCATTGAAAAACTTATAGCGTTTTTCGAGAAATATTTGGGGTTGGTTTGAATAAAATAAATAAATAAAAAAGAAGGTATAACTAATGGCAATACAACCTGTTTACCAGTTTTACGCAGAACTTTGCGATTATAAACCAAAAATATGGCGCCGTTTTCAGGTAGCAAACAATACCACTATGGCAAGATTTGGCTATATATTAATGACAATGTTTGAGATGAAAGCAAGCCATCTGTTTTGCTTTGATGTACCGTTTGCGGAAAACTTTAATAAGGAAATGCGTAAAAGATATTCTGAAAAAAATCTTCATAAAGTATTGGAAGAAATCGACTTGTTATTTCCAAAGAATAACAAGTGGCACATTGAAATTATTACCAAATACCCAGATGAATCCATGGATGAAGAAAGTGAAAAGATAATGGATGCGGTAGATAATAGCCTGAAGAATGTTATTAATTATCCCTCTGATATAATGACTTTCAGTTACGACATTGGTGATAATTGGCAGGTATCTCTTGTTCTTGAAAAAATCATAGAAGATAAAGAACTTCCAGCCAAGGAACTCCCAAGGGTTCTTGAAGGAGAAGGATACGGTATCATCGAAGATTGTGGCGGAGTTGGCGGACTTGAAGATATTGCAAAAGCCTTTAAAAAGAAAAAAGGTAAATCATACCAAGAATACTGTGATTGGCTTTCGGTAACTGATTTAGACTTGCTTACCTTTGATATTGACGATATGAACTTTAGAGTTAAAAAAGTACCGAGAATTTATGCCGATATTTACGAACGTGAATTAGAACCAACAAAGCAATCGTTGGATTTGCTGGATAGAAAATATAAGAAGTTGTAGCCTTAATAGAAATAAATTGGATAAGTTTTTAGTTTTCGGTTTTTAGTTTTCAAATGCAGTCGAATGGGAGGGAAGTTGCATAATATTCTACATATCTTTTCGTTA
>JBIJDE010000035.1:0-19647 GCA_044344305.1 Armatimonadota bacterium | reverse complement strand
GGCGAAAAAGCGCTGAAATTTTTGAATATATTACCTAAACAAGGCGTAGGAATACCGCCTAAACTGAAAAATAAAATGGGTGGTATGAAAAAAACGGGAGATTAGAGTAATAAATAGCCCGAACCACTTTTGTAGACTATTTTTACATCGATTAATAGGATGGAAAAGATAAAATTCTGTATTAAAAATTCCTTAAGTGGTTATATAAAATAAACATTTAAATTGTAGAGAGACGCAACATTTTGCATCTCTACGACATTCAATCTAAAATTGTCTAAGTGACCTTTATGAAAATCCTGACTATTTTTGTTCGAATTTAGTTGTTAGTTGACTATTAATCGATGTAAAAATTCCACAAAATTTGAACTCTTACTCTGTCTGTATCAAACTGTTTATTTACCTACCCGTTAATCACTGCCAATACTTCTGCGGCATGGTCTTCGACATTTACTTTTTTAAATACTTTAGCGATTTTCCCCTTGGGATCTATTATAAATGTGGTGCGGGTGATACCAATGGAGGTTTTACCGCAACGGACTTTTTCGCCATATACGCCGTATAAATTGCTGACTTCTGCATCGGTATCTGCCAACAACTGGAAAGGTAGTGCCAACTTCATTGAAAAGCTCTGATGTGTTACCTGGTTGTCGGTGCTAACTCCCAGTACAACTGCGTTAGCATCGGTAATTTGTGAAAAGCCATCGCGTAAACTACACGCCTCTTTGGTACATCCGGGAGTATGGTCTTTGGGGTAAAAATATAATATCACCCATTTACCGCGAAAATTCTCCAAATTTACTTCATTTCCCACGCTGTCTAAGGCTGTAAATAATGGTGCAAGTTGTCCTTCAACCGGCATTATTTCTGTCATCTTAATTCTCCTCTGTAATTATTATTACTACCCTTATCTTATCCTGAAATTTAAGTTTTAAACATTAGAGTTGTTTGGTAAAAATTGGGAGTAGACGCATAAGATGTATTTGAAGGTTTATAGAAAGCGGATTAGCCGGGCTTCACCCCTTTCCAGACAGTGACAGTGTTTATTGCCGGGTGCTGCAAAACAATTTTAATTATTCATTATTAATTTATCGAAAGCATCGACAAAATCACCACTCACCATCTTGCACCCAGAATATGCTATAATATCACCATAAATATTTTCATAGGAGAACGAAATGATTAGAATCCTGACAATCTGCCTGATAGCACTGCTGATGCTTAATATTGCCGCGTATACCCAAACCGCAAAGCCAACACCCGCGCCGCAAAAAATCGACGGTTATATCTTCAAAAACAGCGACACCGTATTGCTTACCGAATCCAATGTCTGCAACCTCGACTTGCGATTGCTGACCCTTGCCCGTAACGAAATATATGCCCGTCACGGCCACACCTTCAAAGACAAATCTCTGCAAGACTATTTCAACAACCGGAAATGGTACAAAATAGATGCGAAATACACCGCAAAATTATCTGATGTTGAGGTGAAGAATGTTGAATTGATAAAGAAGGTTGAGGAAAAATTAAAGAAATATCGGTATGGAGATAGTATGGACAATGTTGCTAAAAATGTTGCAAACTTTGATTTAAATGGAGATGGGAAAATTGATAATATAAAACTCAATGCCAAAAAGGCACCATATGATTTTACTTTAACAATAATGATTAATGGTGTAACACATAAAGATAACGGTGGTGATTCTTTCAGCATAGTTGATATCGATGAAAATGACAAAATCAAAGAAATTGCTATTCAAGAGTATGGTCCCAGCGATGATTTTGCTACCAGTTTCTATCTTTATGACGGTAGAAAAATTATCAAAATAGGAAAGATAGATGGTTTATGTGTATTCGATAATTTTATTGCCGGCAATGGTATTGTATATGGCAATACCAGATTTATTGTGCTGCAAACCTGGTTTTATAAAGATGAATATAAATTAACAGCAAAACATCTGCTCCAGCATGTAGATAAGCCATATTATTTAGCTTCTTCAGCCCAGCCATTTAAACCATCCCTTTCACAACCACCAGTAACCGTTTGGAAATCCATTCATTTATATGAATCTCCAAATAGTAAAAAAGTAGTAGCTAAATTAAAAGTTGGCGAGAAAGTAAATATTATTGGTAGTGACAATAAAAAGTGGTGCTTGGTTAAGTTAAAAGATGGCAGAACCGGATGGTTTGAGGTTAGTGGTGAATATGGTATAAAAGTCAAAGAATTAGGAGTTGATGCACAGGCTGTATTCGAAGGGTTATGCATGGCTGATTAACCAACATTTCTGCATAGTGCTACAAACACACAAATAATTTTTAATTATTCATTTTTAATTTTTAATGACTCCCGTCAGTGCCGGATTAGCCGGGCTCCCACCCAGTTCCAAACGTTGACTGTGTTTATTACCGAGTACTATATATGCACAAACAATTTTTAATTATTAATTTTCAATTTTTAATTAAAAATCACCCTTTTACCACAACCCGCCGACCCTCAATCCCCAACAATCCCGCGCAATACAAACGTACCGCCTCGGGATATGCAATATGTTCTTCTTTCAAAATTCTTGCGGCGAGGGCTTCGGGGGTGTCGTCGTCGAGGACGGGGACGGAGCGTTGGATTATTATCGGGCCGGCGTCTACTGCTTCTTCTACGAAGTGGACGGTGCAGCCGCTTACACGGGCACCATAGTCAAGCACTGCCTCGTGGACGTAGTGGCCGTAAAAGCCGGCGCCGCAGAAGGCGGGGATTAGCGCGGGGTGGATGTTCATGATGTGGTTGGGGAACGCGTTTATCAGCGGAGCGGTTACTATGCGCATAAAGCCGGCCATTACTACCAGGTCTACGTGGTGGGATTTCATTTCTGCTGCAAGTGCCGCACTATAGGCGTCGCGGCCGGGATATTCGCGGGGACGCATCACCCGGGTGGGGATGTCCGCTTTTTCTGCTTTTGCCAGCGCACCGGCACCCGGCACATCGCTGATTACCACCACTATCTCACCGTTTATCTCACCTGCGTCGATACCGCGCATAATCGCCTGCATATTAGACCCGCCGCCACTGGCCAGCACACCAATACGGGTTTTCATATTTTTATCCTCCGGGTTGCTTAATTTTGATTATTTAAGCACGAAATACACGAAAGGCACGAAAAAAGTTATATAGTTGGGGTGGTTTTATGTAGGGAGAATATATGTTCACCAGACCACCCCCTGCCCCCTCCTTACCAAGGAGGGGAGTTTATTTATCTTCTTTTGTGCTCTTTGTGTTCTTTGTGGTTAATTAATAAGTACACTCAGTTTTTGCGACAGTTCCTGTCGTTACCACCCATATTTACATTTAATACCGGTTCTGTCGCGGGAACTGGGGACAGTTCCCCTACCTGTTTCACATTTAACAATTTAATCTTCCAGCCGCAGTACGCTCATGAAGGCTTCTTGTGGCACTTCTACACTGCCGATGGATTTCATGCGTTTTTTACCGGCTTTCTGTTTTTCCAGCAATTTGCGTTTGCGGGTGATGTCGCCGCCGTAGCATTTTGCGATAACGTCTTTGCGGAATGGCCGTACTGACTCTGACGCGATGATCTTTCCGCCGATGGCTGCCTGAATGCGCACTTCCATCTGTTGGCGGGGAATAACTTCCTTCATTTTGCGTGCCATGGCGGCACCGCGTTTGTATGACCGTTCGCGGGGGGTAATGAATGACAGCGCGTCCATCGGGTCGCCGTTGACCAGAATATTCACCCGCACCAGGTCGCCGGCGCGATAATCATCGAATTCATAATCAAAGCTGGCATAACCGCGGGTGCGCGACTTCAACTGGTCGAAAAAGTCCAGCAATATCTCGCCCAACGGCAGCAGATAATTTAAGATGACCCGTTTGGCACCGGCGTATTCCATGGAGATGAAAACGCCGCGACGGTCCTGCGCCAATTCCATACAGGTGCCGATATAATCGCTGGGACCAATGATTTTCGCATGGACAAACGGCTCTTCAATCTTCGAAATCTTATCCGGCGTAGGTAAGTCAGCAGGATTGTCCATCATGCTCGTTTCACCAGCGGTGGTGGTGACGCGATAAACAACGCTGGGGGATGTCGCCAGGATATCCAGATTATACTCGCGTTCCAACCGTTCCTGTACAATTTCCATGTGCAGCAGTCCGAGAAAACCGACGCGGAAACCGAAACCAAGGGCGGATGATGTTTCTGGTTCGTAAGTGATGGCGGCGTCATTTAATTGCAGTTTTTCCAATGCCTCGCGCAATTCCGGGTAATCACCGCTATCGGTAGGATATAACCCGCAAAATACCATTGGTTTTGCCTCGCGGAAACCGGGTAGTGGCGAAGTCGCCGGGTTCACCGCATCGGTAATGGTATCGCCAACTGGAGCATCGCTGAGTGATTTGATACCGGCGTGTATGTAGCCAACTTCACCGGCAACTAATTCATTGGTCGGGTTCATCCCCAGGGTGAAACGTCCGACTTCCTGCACCTCGCATACCTTGCCGATGGACATAATATGTATTTTCATCCCCGGTCGCAGCACGCCATTGCGCACACGAACGTAACAGATAATGCCTCGATAAGGATCAAAATGCGAGTCGAAAATCATCGCCTGTAATGGCGCGGTATAGTCGCCTTGTGGTGCTGGCAGATTTTTAACGATAGATTCCAGAATTTCGCTGATGCCCACGCCTTCCTTCGCGCTGCATTCAATAGCGTCTTCACCAGGGATAGCCAGAGCATCCTCAATTTCGTCGCGCACCCGGTCCGGGTCTGCCGCCGGCAAGTCGATTTTGTTAATCACCGGTATCAGCGTCAGTCCCTGCTCGTTAGCCAGAATGGTATTCGCAACGGTCTGCGCCTCAACACCCTGAACGGCGTCAACCACCAGAATTGCGCCTTCACATGCCGCCAGCGAACGGGATACCTCGTAATGAAAGTCAACGTGCCCAGGGGTGTCAATCAGGTTGAATTCGTATTCGTTACCGTCTTGCGCCTTGTAGGTGATAGCCACAGCACTCGCCTTGATGGTGATGCCGCGTTCGCGCTCCAGATCCATCGAGTCGAGAATCTGTTCCGCCTTGTTGCGGTCGTTCATCATTCCGGTGAACTCTAACAAACGGTCGGCCAGCGTCGACTTGCCATGGTCGATATGCGCAATAATGCAAAAATTTCGTATTTTGGATTGTTCAATCATAATTTTTTTAGCTCTGAAACATACCAGAGGTAATAAAGTATACCTGATTTAAGGGGAAGTTGGCAATTGAGAATTGACGAAACTTACTGTAGCTGTTCACCTTTTGAAAGCTTTTTGTTTTCATATCAATTAATAGTCCGTTAGCAATCAAATCCGAACAAAAAAATCATGATTTTATCAACATTTTTTTAGAGAAGTTGTACCCAACTTCCCCACCGAACCGGGATAATGATGTAATCAAGCGTATCAGCAACAGATTTCTTAAGTAGTATTGTTTTTATTACGTTAATCTGTTGTTACATCCGGTTCGTCTTTATTAAAAAACACTGTCACGGGAGATGAGGACATTTCCCCTTTACCAGATATTTCTAAATAAAAATAATATTTACGAGCAGGATACTCGAGATACATTGATCTTCAACGATTTTAACCAACCCCTCAAATTTCCATCACACTTCACACACTAATCACCATCTTCCCCTGGGGATTTATCAGTAGTGATGATACTGCCCATACCATGGCGTCTAATCTGTCCGGTGAGGTAGAGCCGGGAACCCATTCGCACATTTGGTCTTCCAATGTGGAGAAAGTGGCGGCTAATTTTACCCGGCCTTTTTCAAATAGCGCGGCTACCGGTTGTGCGCGAGTGTATTTATCGCGAGATGCACGTACCGGACGTATTGGCAGTGATGGGTTTACAGTGTGCAGTGTTGATATTATCAGGTCGCCGCCGTTATTCACCTCAGCAGTTATGAAATCTGCTTCGTATTGATTATAGGCATCTTCGACAACCTGCGCCCATTGCAACGGCGACCCACTGCATGACATATCGTCGATTATATAGACATTGCCGTCCTCACCGAGACCGGCGACTATTATTCCGGTTTCCGCACTGCTGGCATTGTTTGATACTGCCGGGTCTACGCCAATTACAATTTTTGATAAATTGGTCAATTTACCACGGCTATCCTCTATCATTTCCCGATTCCACAATGCGCCTGGCGTATCTGACAATATCTCTGCATATAGTTCCTGCCGACCCAGTCGGGTTCCGTCATATTTATCACGAATCGACTGCAAAAATCCCGGAGCCAAATTTGCCGCATTATCAAAGGTGCTGCCCCGGGTAACCACACAACTGTCGGTTATCAGCTTTTTGATAAGTTTTGTTGGGCGCAGTGTGGTGGTAATCAGCGTCTGCGGATTATCTCCCAGCCGCAAACCGAATTGCAGCATATCCCATGTCTCTGGTTTGCGCCAGGCAGCCAATTCGTCACACCATGCCGCGTCATGCTGTGGACCGCGCAACCGGTCTGGCTCATCCGCGCTGAAGGTGTAACCCACCGCACCATTTGCCCAGGTGAGCCGATTTAATGACGGCTCCCATTTTGGACGTTCACCGGGTGGCGATATCGATAATATTCCGCTTTCGCCCTCAACCATAACTGCCCGTACATCATTGTATGTCGGGGCAACCAGGGCTACTCGATGCGATTTCCCCTGTTGTACCATATTGCGAATCCATTCCGCGCCGGTACGGGTTTTCCCCCATCCTCGACCCGCCAGTATCATCCACACCCGCCATTCGCTCTGTGACGCCAACTGATCTGGCCTTGCCCATAATGGCCAATGATACAGCAGTTTTCGCAACTCCGCTTTACTCAGTTTATTTATCTGCTCTGCCCGTTCCTGCGCTGGCAGCGATACCAGCCAATCGGTTAAGGATAATTTGTATATCTGCGTCATCTTCCTTCTCCTCTTTCATCTCTTTACCACTCCAACGACCGGGAAATCTACGTTCCAGATACCACGCCGCCGCCCGCCACTCCGTTTTTCCTTTGCCAACATTTATTATTGCGTCAATACATTCACGCTCCAACACCGCCTCGGTAGCGACCCATTTCAAACGAAAATCATCATCATCCCGCCGCCATTCCTCAACCACCGCCAAACTAACACCCGCGAAATCCGCCGCCTGCACCGGCAATAATCCCGCCCGCAAAGCATCCAAATAAAGCACCTTCACATTCTCATCCATATAAAACTCCAAACAAAATATCAAACATTATAATCAAACATTTGTTTGCTGTCAAGGGGGGGGGTAAGAAATTAAAAATGCAAAATCAAAAATTAAAAATTATTTTGTCTGAACCGCAGATTGAAAGGGAAATTAAAAATTAAAAATTAAAAATTGAAAATTATTTTGTCTTCTATTTCACCTGATAAAAATTTTTCTTTTTTTGTCTGAACCGCAGATTTATGTGATTAGATATGATTGAAATGATTTACGTAATGCTAACTTATTACCGACTCTTTTATATTAAAGATAATACTTATGTGAGGGTAGTTTTTTAATAAAATACAGAACAGTTAATGTAACAGCACCGGATAATCATTAAAATCATTCAAAATCATATCAATCCGTGGTTCAGACAAAAAAAGAACAGGTATTACCTGCTGTAATAAATAGTAAAACAATTTTTAATTCTTAATTTTTAATTCCCTTTGTTTCTACTCTCCCTCTTGACAAAAATAGCAAACATATGTACTCTATTTGTGTCAGTTAAATATTGAATGGTCCACGAGGCCGGGCATCTGTCGCATCATTGCGGTGGGTGTGCCGGTCATTTTTGTTTAAGGAGGTTGGATAGAATTATGCTGGTTGATTTTACAGGTGCGCGAGTGGTTGCCTCGCCTAATTATCGCAAGGTGAGTGGTCGTGATGTGCGGATGATTGTGTTGCATGGGACTGCTGGCGGGTTTGATAGCGCGTTGCGCTGGCTGACATCACCACAAAGCCGGGTTAGCGCACATTTTCTGGTATCGCGTGAAGGGCAAGTTGTACAGATGGTGCCGGTTAGTGATATTGCCTGGCATGCTGGGAGGGCATATTGGCATGGTGAACGGGACATCAACAAGGTTTCTATCGGCATAGAGATGGAGAACTTGCCGGGGCAAGACTGGCCGGATGTGCAATTACATAAAATTGCAGACCTGTGCCGTGTTTTAATGACCAGATACGGGATATCGGGTGAAGAAGTGGTGGGGCATCGCGAAGTTGCCTACCCGCCGGGACGAAAGACCGACCCACAAAAATTTCCGTGGGAAAAGTTTAAAAAGATGATAAAAGGAGGCGCAAGATGAGCGATTTGAAAATGCGGCTAAGCAGCAGAAAGTTTTTAGGGTTTGCCGGTACATTATTAATGTTAACCGCCAGCGTATTGACCGGTGATGCAAGGTGGAGTGACATAACATGGCCCGCAGTTACAGCATTACTCGGGTATCTTGGGGTTCAAGGTGCAATAGACCTGAAGAAAGGCAATGTAAATAATGACGGGCGTTAAGTGCATAACACAAATATGGGCAGGAAATGCCAACGAAGCCGCCACTGCTGGTACGGTGATATCGGGAGTGGCGGGGAAAGATGCGGCACTGACCGGTGATGATGTCGAGTATGACGGTGCTATTGGCGCGATAATATTGCGTCCAACACACCGCGACGGATTTCCCATGATGAATATCGCTGATTGGCAGGCGGCGGGGTGGCAGGTTGAAGATGGTTTACTAAGCTGGCAAAGCGTTTCGGCGTCCTCACTAACCAGTTTAACCGGACATGCCGCAACCCCATGGATTGTATGCAAAGTCATTCGTGATCAGCAACCCGCCGAATGGCAATTGCAATGGGGAAATGTATATATCCTGACGTTCAGCACCCGGCGTCCCCCATTTTTGACTGTAAATGGTGCTATAGCCGCAACGCTGCCGATGAACCCAGCAGAATATTACAACTATGCCAATGCAGGGGATATCTGCTGGGAAATACGGGATGTCAAGGGTGACCTGATAATAACCTGCTCCGTCTTTTCACGAGTATGGTTAATACCCGGAGCCGGTGGCGCAGTTGCCGGTAATCTACAGCTATCTGCCGATGGGTCATCGTATACCGTCGCATTATTCACCATGACATTTCCACAAACAGGTGATTTCTACACCAGCACCGCGATGGCAAATCCTGATTACACCGGCGTATTGCCAGCAGATAACAATGTGCAAATAACATCTGGAGGCGCGCGGCATAAAATTACGTTGACCGGGGATGGTTGCCACACTCCCGCAGTGAAAGGATGGAATATTTTCCGCCGTCCGGTGAATGTAGATTTTACAGGAGATTGGCAGGATGTATCAGGCAATCTTATCGGAGGACATTTGGAATACTCGTTGGATACCAGCAACATAAACCTTATTTTCAACGATTTTCCGAGTGTAAACCACATAAAGATATCACAAGCAATGGAGTTGCCAGATGGCAGAATAAGGAGTATTGAAAGACCACCAATGGCAATTACAGAACGCCAAAAAAGGATAACAAACCAGGGAGCGACGGTGCGGGTGAAAGCCGTTTGTCAACAAGGGTGGATGGCATTGAAAAGAGTCGGTGAAACACCACCATTATGCGACATGCCGGCCGATGAAGCGATAGCAATGATTGCGGAATGGGCGGGAGTAAGCAAGATAAAGATATGGCAGGAAACCAGCGACAACAGCATGGAGGCTGGACGATGGTGGGGTAATCGCGGTGGAGATGCCCAGCTGAACAAATATCTAAATGCTGCCAATGATTGGCGAGGAGAAATACCATGGCATCTAAATAGTGACAATTACTGGCACTTTATAAAGAGATTGGCGAATATATTTCAATTACGGGTATGGTTTGAAGGCGATGAAATGCAAATTCGCCGCATTAATCTGGCTTATCCAACTGATATTAATGAATATAGCACCAATTATGGGACTGATTTGTTCCTGGCTCCGACCGGTGTTGCTATTACAGGACCGGATGATGAAATTGCGGTGATGGTTAATTATATCGGGAATGGTGGAGTATTGATGAATATTGGCGATACTGGCGCAAAAATAATAGTGAATTGCCCGCCAGATATCTCCACAACAGACGGAGCGGTTAGCTATCTCTGCTACGTCAAATCGATATTACAAAATAATGGCGGTATAAATATTACCGGCAAAACAGCGTTATGGGATAGGTCACCTGGAGATGCTATTACAGTAACAGGAACCGGAGATAACATTGATGATGAGTTATGCCGGGTAATAAAAGTGAATATTTCTCTAACCGAACCATATCGCGCTATCGTGACGGCAACGGTACCCGGCAACAATTGGTGCAGTGCCACAAATGAAGAAATTTCCCAGGTTTTATCCATGACTAATTCATCATCTGCTGAGATAAATGGTGTCGTTTGTGGCAACCAACAATTTAATGAAAGATATTTTACAATTGCGGTATCTGCTATTGCAGGACCTGACAAAATAAAGTAAATTTTAAAAATACTTTTAAAAAGGAGAGTATATCATGGATTCTAATTATTATGAGATTTCGGACCTGTTTGTACAGGACGAAACTCCCACTACCGCAGAATGGAACGAGCGAGTTTTCTATCTGCCACAGGCGGAGTTTAACGCGCGTTGGCAAAACTTTTCTATTTGGCTGACTGCGCCGACAGTGAACGTTAGTGGTCAATACATTAACGTTAGCGATGTTGATGCGATTGTAGACGGTATTCATTATACTGGCACTGGTTCAGCGGACACCTCTACCCTTTACCCTGGCGTTTATCATGCCGTATTGGATAACGCCGGTGCAATTACCATTGTTAGTTCAATCACTGATTCAGCTTTGTCTATTGCAACTTTTGAAATAGTTAATTCTTCAATCACTAATTTCTCAACCTCGGGGATACTGGCACGGCTATTTATGCCATGGGTAGAGGTTGTCGGTGAATCTGATGAAGATGTCGTGGTATGGTGGGTGAATAATGGCCGTGGCGGCATAAAACGCGATACCGATGGGCAAATGATGGTTAGCGACGACGGAACCAGTTGGGAACGTCTGGCCGGCAGAGCGGTGTCGCCGTTAGTAGAAAATGATACTACTCATTCAATACAACGCACTAACGACTATGTGACTGGAAACGCCCGCGGCGCGAAAGCGATTGATCTGGCTTATGAACGCACTATCGCGGCACAGGTAGCGGCAGCCGATTACTCTGCGATTCTATCTGGCTTAAACCAACAAAACGATAATCTTAAAGGTGCTATTGTCGGCGGTTCCAACAATAGAATCCGCGAGACCGATATGAACTTCCCGTATGGTGAAGCATATTATGGAAGAAGTTTTATTGGCGCAGGTTACGGTAATTATATGGGTCCGAATAACCGTTGTTGTTTCATCGGCACAGGTTATATTAATCAGATTGATGGTAATAACGTAAGTGCTGATACCAGTATGTGTATTATCGTTGGCGGAAACCAGAATACTATCGTCCGCGGGTCGGTCAATGCCATGTATTGCCATTTCATCGGCGGCGGCCAGTTGAACAGCATAACCGGCGCATATATGGGGTCTATTGTAGGTGGTGAGTCAAACATAATTCTTGATGGCGCGTCACACGGTGCTATCGGTGGCGGCAAGAGCAACCAAATATACACCAACGGTACTTATGGCTGTGTACCTGGTGGCAGGTCAAATGTTGCTGGAGCGTATTGTTTCGCCGCTGGGTATAATGCCCAGGCAAACACTGGCGGTAGTTTTTGTTTTGCAGATGGTACTTTGACGCAAACAGCAAGAGCAAACCAGGCTAAATTCGGAGTTGATGGTGGTTTTACAATAAGAAATAATGCCGGAACTTTTGACTTGTATGCAAGCGGCGGATATTGGCTGACCACCCCCAATGGCGGCTGTTATCTCGGTTCTGATGGCGTGTGGTATTCGGCATCATCGCGAGAATTAAAATATGATTTTCAGGTGGTGAATACGGCAGATATTTTGCAAAAAGTATCTGAAACGACATTGGAAGAATGGCGATATAACGCAACCCCGGAAGCAAAACATATCGGCGTAGTAGCCGAAGATTTTGCAGAAAAATTTAGTATTGGCAACAATCCAGAAAGCCTGAATCCACTCGACGTCTGCGGCGTATTATGGGCAGCGGTGCAAGAGTTAACTAAAAAAGTAGCAGAATTAGAGGCGAAACTTGAAAAATAGACTGGCAAGGAGAAGCTATGGAACAAAGAGTAGAACTGCGTGATTGCGCGTCGAATTGCGTACCGTTAAATCGCCTGCAATCCGAATCTGAAGATTTGCGGGAAAGAATAGACGAAATGAAGGCAATGATAGGAGAGCTGTTCAACAAAATTGACCGGCTAACCTGGCTGATAATAACCACTATCGGTGGAATGTTAGTGACGATAATCAGCAATATCATTATAAAAGGATAGTATAGACGCACGGCCGTGCGTCTTCTACTGTTAAAATCCTATTCGTAGAGACGCATGGCCATGCGTCTGTACATTTATGGCCATGCGTCTCTACTGATATCTGTTACATTTATAAAAAATAATCACAGTAACTATTGACATTATCAGCCATAATATGGTAAATTGAATTATTCTAAGTATTGGTTACGCAACCAAGATATTAACAAAAGGAGAAGAATATGTTCATTTCAAGAACTAAAACAGGTTTTACCTTGATTGAATTGCTGGTCGTAATTGCCATTATTGCCATTCTCGCCGCAATCCTGTTCCCTGTGTTTGCGCGTGCCCGCGAAAAAGCGCGGCAAACAACCTGCACCAGCAACCAGCGCCAGATAGCCGCAACCATAGCAATGTATACCCAGGACCATGAAGAAACCTTGCCGCAGGCAATGTCATTCTGGCAGGATATTAAGGTTGATCCGGGTGTGTTGGTTTGCCCGACTGCTGGTAAAGCTGTTGTGAACGGTTATGCTATTAATGGCAGCGTTTGCGGTTTATCCATGGGTACATTTGACGACCCAACCACCAAGCCATTGACTTTTGATGGTTTAACCATCAGTGCCGACCCGCTAAACACCACCAAGCACCCAAATATCGCTACCTGGATAACCGATTATGATTTTCGGCATTCAGGTTCGTTAATTGCAAGTTATGTAGACGGTCATGTCGCCGTTAAAGCTGGAACTTGGAACTCGCCAACTTATATATCCGGCACTTTCCCTGATCGGCTGAACAACCTGTGGGGTATTGACTTTGAAGGAACTGTGCCTGGAACTAGTTTTAATGGAGCTGTTTCACCTACTGTAGCAACTGGTACATATAGTGTAGTGCAGGACACTCCATCAAATAAAGTGATGGAGTTTGCTGTTACAGATACTCGACCAAGTGGATCTGGCACTTGGGATATGAGGACTAATGGTTCGGGATATGGTTCAGACAGTGGGAATCCTTTTGCAGCACGTTTATTAGAAGTATTGCAAAGCGATCCTGCGAAAGTTAGACCAGTAACATTTTTGCATACTTTTCGTTTTAAAGTTGTTTCTGATACTGGTGGCGGTGGATTAACTTTTGGCCCTTATACGGGTGTATATCGTCAGATAGGCGGAAGTTGGGAATTTCCACAATGGATTACTGCAGATTATTCGGGACAGCTGCCTGCACTATCAATGTGGAATGATAGTAAAAATGGAAATAAATGGATTAATGTTGATTCGTCAAATTATCCTCAATTACCTGGTCGAGATCCGATTATGCGTTTTACAGTGGCTCCTAAAGGAGGAACGTATTTCAATTATACCCGTTTTGATTTTGGTGGTATGGTATTAAATGGTTTCTTTCGTTCAGTAACAGTGCGTTTTGATGATTTGAAGTTCATCGAAATACAGCCAGGATAATTTATTTCTATATAATCTATTCACAATCGGGATACATTTTTTATG
Organism: Armatimonadota bacterium; assembly: GCA_044344305.1. Taxonomy (GTDB): domain Bacteria; phylum Armatimonadota; class Hebobacteria; order CAIYQO01; family CAIYQO01; genus JBAXQQ01. Next base: position 5,671 of record JBIJDE010000035.1, on the reverse strand, counting down.
TGTATCCCGATTTTTTTATTTGCTATTTTTACTAAAAACAGGACTTCCTCATAAAGTCACTTCAACAAGTCTCAGTGACTTTTATAAAATTTGCAATTCGAACAAAAAAGTCAGGATTTCAATAACATCCATTTCGAAGTGTCACAACTCTACTGTAAAATTGTCATTAGTTTATTATAGCCACGGAGTAGCGACATAATGAGTAACCCCAGGCGCAAGCCTGGGGAAGTAATAGATAACAAAGATGAGCCTTGTAAAGGGACTTTATAAACGCACCTATACAAGGCGCAAATTAAGATTATATTTCCCCCCAGGCTTACGCCCTCACTCTTGTACACATTTTTAACATTCATTGAAAATTTTAGAAATGGTGCATATTTTCACATCTCTAATTCAGAAATATCAGGTAAAGGTAGGGGAGCTGTCCCCAGCTCCCGCGACAGTGTCTGTAGAATAAAGACAAACGGTAAAAACGACAAAACAAGGTTAGCAAATCACAACACCACGCAACAGAAAATTGTCGCTGTTACGCTAAACTACATCATTATCACGGTTCGGCGCGGGATTGGCTGACAATTCCCCTTGTCAGCCAATATTTTTATAAATATAAATTCCCGCTATTTGTGCAAAATATTTTATAAAATTCAAGAATTGGTGTAAAATGTGGAATACAATATATATTGTGTCATAAGGAGCAAAACCTTGTTTAAGCTTGCTTTTTCAAACATAAAGCTATCATTATTGGCTATTATTGTTTTAACTTTATTATCATTCAATAACAGTTGTTATGCATTCGTCAATACAACTGATAATGCGGAAATGGTGTGGGTTCCGGGTGCGACCTTTACGATGGGTAACGACTGGTTTGAATTCCCTAAGCATCAAGTCACTTTATCAGGATATTGGATATACAAATACGAGGTAACTGTAGCAAAATACCGCGCATTCTGTACTGCCACAGGACATGCGTTGCCAACATTCCCCACCGGGTATAGCTGGACTAATAAATCCTGGACAACGGCTGGCTTGCAACAGCACCCAATAGTTAATGTAAGTTGGAATGACGCCAAGGCTTATGCGGATTGGGCAAATGTATCGTTACCCACAGAGGCACAGTGGGAATACGCGGCATCGGGCCCGGCAAAAAACAATTACCCATGGGGTGGCACAGCGATAATTGATGACTATTACAACGGGTGGGATGATTTAAAATGTGCTAACTACCGTAATTGTGAAATAAAAAATATCAGTACAAAGGCTGTCGGTTCTTTCCCTACCGGCGCAAGCTGGTGTGGCGCACAAGATATGGCAGGGAACGTGTGGGAATGGTGCTCAGACTATTGGGATCTTTACAATGAAGTAACCACAACAAACCCAACCGGACCGACAACCGGAGATACCCGGGTACTGCGCGGTGGTTCATGGAGTGGTGACGCTGAAGGTAGTACCCGCACTACTAACCGCTTAAATGATTCACAAGGAGATTTCACTCCACTATTTGGGTTCCGTTGTGTTTCAAATACAGCCGGTCCATTAACAGCTGTTACTCTGGCAATATCACCAGATACGCAATCATCTGTTGGAACTCCAATTACATTAACCGCTACTCCTAATGGCGGCTCTGCTGGCGTTCAATATAAATTCATGAACGGCACTACCATGTTGCAGGATTTCACCACAAACAAAATATTCACCTGGACCCCGACTAATGCCGGTGCGGCAACTCTGACTGTGGTAGCCAAAGATACAGATGCGACAACTGTAACATCATCAATTGTAAATATTACCATAAACCCAATTTTATCTGAAGTGACTTTATCAGCATCACCAGCAAACTCCACTGGATTAGGAGCGACCATAACATTAACCGCAACAGCAACCGGCGGCAATGCAGTCCAATACAAATTCATGAATGGTGCTGACATTTTACGTGATTACACCGCAGATAATACCTACCCATGGACACCTGCAACAGACGGAGTTGCCAGTATAACCGTTCTTGCCAAAGATGGAGCGACAATAATTACATCGCCAGTGGTGAACTATACCATCAATCCTGCATTAACGGCTGTCGCTTTAACCACACTACCATTGGATAATATCGCATTTGGATTACCTGTAATACTAACAGCAACAGCTACCGGCGGCACTGGTGTTCAATACAAGTTCATGCATGATAATGTCATGCTTCGTGACTTTGCAGTTGATAATACCTTTACATGGACACCTGACACTGCTGGCGTTACCAGCCTGACAGTCGTCGCTACCGATGATAACGACACCATTACATCTCCGGCAATAACGATTACGGTGAACCCGGCACTAACAGCAGTGTCTATATCGTCATCAGCGAATGCTACTGACATCGGAACAGCTATAAAATTAACCGCAACAGCCACCGGCGGCACTGACGTGCAATACAAGTTTATGAATGGCGATACCATGTTGCGCGATTTCACCACTGATGACATCTTTGACTGGACACCTGCAACTGCGGGTGAAGCAGTCATTACTGTAATCGCCAAAGATAACAATGTTACTCTCACATCAACTGCCATATATATCACTATTAACCCGGTATTATCTGCTGTTTCCTTAAGCACTTCACCTGTTAATTCAGTCGCTTTTGGATTGCCAATAACACTGACAGCAACACCCACCGGCGGGGTTAATCTTCAATACCAATTCATGTCGGATACGACAATATTGTGCAATTTCAGCAGCAGCAACGCTTACACCTTTACACCGACAGTCGCGAAAAAATACAGCTTTACTGTTATTGCAAAGGATCTATGTGGCGTTGACACGACTGCTACTAAGACGTCAACCGTGGTCAACTTAACGGTTTATCCAGTTCTTACAACTGTTTCAGTATCAACTTTACCGTTGAACACAGCAGCATTAGGTACACCAGTAACAATAACCGCTATGGCTACCGGCGGTGTAAATGTTCAGTACCAATTTATGACTGGTACTACAGTGTTGCGTACTTTCAACAGCAGCAACACTTATACCTTCACACCGGGAACGGCAAAAACTTATAGCTTTACTATTATCGCAAAAGATTTAGGTGGCATTAACCCGACCGTTACGGTAACATCATCACCAGTGACTTTAGTAATTAAACCTGTATTATCTGCTGTTAGTGTAACTCCTGATAATACATCACCATGGTTAGGTTCATCTATCACATTCACTGCGACAGCAACGGGTGGCGCATCAGTCCAATACCAGTTCTTGATGGACGGAAACACGACTTCTCCATTGCGTGATTTTGCTGCTGGAAAGACCTGCCAATGGACAGCAGTTGCTGGAACGCACATAATTACTGTTATTGCTCGTGATATTAACGGCAACCCTGGCATTACTTTTACAGCTAACAAAACAATAAAAGTAAAAGTAGCATTGATATCAGTAACCATATCGACAACACAAGTAACAACAGCAGCATTAGGTACGTCTGTCACATTAGCTGCAACAGCCACTGGCGGGGTTAATCTTCAGTACAAGTTTATGACGGGAACGACAATATTGCGCAGTTTCAGCAGCAGCAAAACCTATACCTTTACACCAGCATTTGTAACTACTTATAACTTTACAGTCATTGCAAAGGACTTAGGTGGTATAGTTACTACTGATACTGTACAGTCAGGCTCAGTAACCCTTGCTATCAAACCTGTACTGACGGCCATTTTATTAAAGACAACACCTGCAAGTTCCGTAATGTTAGGTCTGCCTGTCACACTTACCGCAACAGCTAACGGCGGTGCTAACGTTCAGTATAAGTTTATGGATGGTACAACTCAGTTACGCGGCTATGAAACCGGTAATACTTTCACCTATACACCGACCGCAGCGAAAACTTATAGTTTCAATGTTATCGCTTGTGATTTAAATAGCATTACTCCAACTGCCACTAAAACAGCAGGAGTATCATTTATAGTTAAGCCACCACTAACTGCTGTTTCATTAAAGACAGCGCCTACGATTTCCGTATCATTAGGATTGCCAGTAACACTTACCGTAACAGCTACTGGCGGTGCTAATGTTCATTATCAATTCATGACAGGTACGACAATATTGCGCAGTTTCAGCAGAAGCAACACCTACACCTTTACACCGGCAATTGCAAAAAATTATAGCTTTACTGCTATTGCAAAGGATACCGGTGGCATAGTTCCAACAGCAACGGTTACATCGCCAGTCGTCAACCTTACTGTTAAATAGTGTAAATAATTGACCTTTATTTATCATAGTCAATGTGAAGTTGTTCTATTTATCCTGATAAATTTGCATACTCCCGTAAAATTTGGGTATAATAACTGAAATGAATACAATCAATCGTAATTATTGGTATTGGTTTAGCTTTAACTTTACACGGTCGGCTCTCGCCCGGGTTCAGGCATTGCGTTAACCAAGAATGCCAAATTAAAAAACCCACCCCGCTGGCGAGAAACCAGCGGGGTTTTTCTTTTATAGGGGAGGCACAACATGACAACAACATGTACAGAAATTACCGAAATACCGGATTTGCCAGTTAATAATGACTTATTCGGACAGATTTTACTTGATTGCCATAATAACGGAGAAGCGGAATTTATTTACCGTCGCGATGATGGATACAGCGACCGAGTTAAATCGTCTATATTTTTAGCGCCACGCAGCGCGTTGCCGGCACATCATCGCTGTTTAATAAATCATGCACTTGGTCCGGTACTGGATGTCGCTGCCGGAGCAGGACGGCATGCATTAGCTCTGCAGGAAATGGGATTGTCGGTAACAGCAACAGATTCATCGCCAGGTGCGGTAGAAGTAATGAAAAAACGCGGCGTTGAAAATGCGCAGCAGAAAAACATTAATGAATTAGATTTCTCAGCAAAATCTTTCAACACCATTATGATGATGGGGAACACATTGGGACTAGCCGCAAACACTGTTGGATTAAATGACTTGCTAAGTCACTTTCACAAACTAACAACACCAGATGGACAAATACTTATTGAAACCCGCGACTATACCGCTACCCGTAACCCACTGCATTTGCAATATCATGAACATAACCGTCAGATAGGCCGGTATCCGGGTGTTGTCACTGTCCGGGAAGAATACAATGGAATGTGTGCCCCCTGGTTGGATCTACTATTATTAACTCTGCCAGATTTACGAATTGCCTGTGCAAACACAAACTGGCGGATAAAAAGATGTGTCCAGGCCGACTCCGATGGAATTTTTGCCATCGGTTTGGAAAAACTGTAAAAAATCAAATGCCCGCCGATTTTTGCGTCGGTGGGCATTTTTTGCATTTTCATAGCTTCTTCAATTTTACACTTTTCGCTTACAGAGCCTTCTACGGGCAATAAACGCAAAAATCGCATTATAAGATACAAAACCCCTCGAACACCTTCACTTGCGCCACTACGGGCATTTTCAGAAGGCACTTTTTTGGTGATTTTCACCAAAAATCCAACTAAAAATCAAATAATGTCCCTTTCCCTAAAATCCCATTTGGGTCGAAAATATTTTTCAATTCTCTCATTTTATTAATTATTTCGGCGCCATACATCAATCGCATCAGTTCTTTTTTAATTTTACCAATGCCATGTTCGGCAGAAATCGACCCACCCATCGCCACAATATCTTCCGCCCATTTTTTGTACAACTCTTTTCCTTG
>JBIJDE010000311.1:0-6032 GCA_044344305.1 Armatimonadota bacterium | reverse complement strand
AAAGCGAAAGTCCTGAATTTATTTAATGCAAAGCAAAAATCATGTTAAACCATGTCTAAAATAAGCCTATTGCATTAATGCGCATATTCAGGAACTTTTGGGTTCTTTTTGTTTCAATATATAGAAATCTTTCCATATATAATTCACTTTATAGGGAGCATCCCATGAAATTTATTCATATTATTAGTGCATTACTGCTGTTGATAATGGTTTTGACCGTGCAGGCGCAAAAGCCAGCACCCCCCGCCGACTTCACCGTGGTAGTAGATCCTGCACTATGGTCGTATTCCAGTGCCGATAAGCATTTCAACCTTTGGGTACCGGAAAACACTCCGGTCATCAAAGGTATATACATTTTCGTCTTTCATGGTTGCGGGCAGGAATTCTCCGAGTATTCCGAAATGCGCAAACTAGCCACCGAACTCCACTGTGCAATAGTCGGCTTCGACAAATTTCATGGTTATCCCGGTGCTGGCACTGTACCGAGTAGCATACTGCTGGACGCGCTGAAAGAACTGGCGACAACTTCCAACCATCCTGAGATAGTTAATGCGCCTATTTTTACCTTCGGTCATTCAAATGCCACTGTATTTGCAGCCGGATTTGCCGGCAAGGAAGCCGCGCGCGTTTTCGGATGGATGGCATTCAAGTCAGCCTTCGGCGCGCAGTTTTCTGTACCTGAGATATATAAAATTCCAGGTTTGGTGATTTCCGGCGAAACTGATGATTCATATTTCCAGGATCAACTGACCACTGTACGACAATTACGCTACCGATACGGCGCACTTATGAATATGCTCATTGAGCCAGCAGTCGGGCATGGACCGTCGAAACCTAAAACCTATACCATTCTCCTTGCCTTCATGAAAACAGCTTTCCTATTGCGCGTACCCGCTGATGCCGACCCGACTAAAGGACCGGTAAAACTGAACGAACTGCAGGAATCAAAAGGGTGGCTGGGACAGACCTTTGACGGTTTGCGCATAAGGACACCCGAATATAAGTGGATATGGGAACAGCCGATTGATGTGCGCCGCCAGTTGGAGATTACGCCATACGCTGATTACCCAGGTGATAAACGTTATACATCCTGGCTTCCCACTGAAGATTTCGCTCGTAAATGGCAGGAATTCGGCATGAAGGGAAACATCCCGCAGTGGTCGGAAATACAACCGTCAATCGCCATAACAATTGAAGACCGGTTCGCGCAGGCGAAACGACTGGAAAGCTCTGACCCGATAGCTGCTGCCGCAGCCTATAAAACTTTTGCTGGCACGATATTCGCCAAAGATGCTGCCGCGCAATTGCAGGATGCCGGATTTACCACGCGTCTTCAGGCGCGAGAACAGCTTAAAATAATGTGGGATGCGGAAATAGCACTGCAAGAAATACCGCGCAACGGAAAATTTGACGCGAAATTCACCGAGTTGAACAAAGAACCGCTGGCTGTCATTAACGGTGCCGCCAATGTGCTGATAACTCGTTTCGCCGACAACCCAGATACTCAAACTGCACGTCTCTTGCTGGCGCGTTATAAATTACCCATCCCGCAGCCATAAAACATCTTTAATAAAAATATGCGAAAAGAGATAAATATTGTAATTATCAGCGGTTTTTGCGTAGATACCTAAGCATCAGAAAAGCACTTCGGCAATGATATTTCGGGATTTAATAAATAATGGATATGATGGCAGTTATGACAGTGTCAGACGTTATGTTCAAAAAAGGCGTAGTGAATATTTAAAAAACATTCAAAAACTTAAATATTCCTTAAATTTCACTCATTTCACTCATTCCTCTTTAACCATTTACCACGGGTAATCATTAAAGATTAAAGAGGAATAACGATTCTTCGCAAAATCTACCCAAAATTTAATTTCTATTTACTCGCTTCCAATACACGACTTTTTTGATGACCTTGCATATTTTATCGAAAAATCGTTGACAATCGGTTTAAATATGGTACAATTTTATAAAATTGTCTAACTTAAGGTATTACATGTAGTGCCTTAATGAACTTTTTAAAAAAGGAAAAATTATCATGGTAACAAAACTGCGTTTCCAAGGTTTCACCCTCATCGAGTTGCTGGTCGTGATTGCGATTATTGCAATTTTGGCTGCGATTCTCTTCCCAGTCTTTGCCCGTGCGCGTGAAAAAGCACGACAGACTACCTGTACCAGTAACCAACGGCAGATTGCCGCATCTTTGCAAATGTATGCGCAAGACCACGAAGAGTGCCTACCAAACTCCAGTACCGTCTGGCAAGACATTAAGGTGGACAGTGGTGTTCTACGTTGCCCCACTGCCGGAGCCTCCATCACCAACGCCTATTTTTACAATGCCGGCTCCCACCTGTCCGGCAAAGCATTGGGGTCAATTGCCGACCCCTCCGGAACAATGATGACCGCCGATGGCGTCGCCAACATCATTACCCCCGGCTTCCTGGATGACGTGAGCGACATGTCTGCCGGAAAGTCATTAAGTCAATTAATTGCCTTCAACCGACACTCAAATGCTATCATCGTCAGTTGCGTGGATGGCCACGTGATGCCAATGACTTCGAATACCCCCAGCGATCAGCAAGCCATTTACGCACTCTTTTCCAAAGGTTTCGGCACCCGGAAAATCACCGGCAGTATCTCAACAGTCATCGCGCCGGCCGTCGTCGGTTCACTCACTATTCTCACCGATGGCAACACACAGAACTATACGCACTGCGGTTTCGGCCAAGCGGCAGCCTACCCATGGACGTATACCTTCAGTCTGTCGACCGACTACACAATCGGGAAAATACGAATCTACAATTATTATGTGCCTGGCTCGGCGCCCACCTATTCAAGTCGCGGCGTCAAGGATGTCAAGTTATACGTCAGCAATGCGGCAGCCGTGCCGGGTGTCAATACACCGGTGTGGACAGGGGTCATCAATATGACTTCAGCCGTCCTAACTCCCCAGGACATAGTACTGCCGCAACCACTTCCCAAGGGATCAAAAGTCTCATTGCAGGTGGATTCATCGCATATCGGCGGCACCGGTGAACGCGGTGGTTTTAACGAGATTGAGTTCTACGAACTTCTGGGACTGTAACAAGTGGCTCTGTTAGAACTGGCGTCTATTTTTTCAAGTAGCGGTGTGAAGTCATAAGAACACTATTGTTAGATTATGACTTCACAATCCCATATTCCTTTCCCTTAGTCATTTGTATGGATAATAAACAATTTGGCTTAAAAATGATAATAGATTTTAATTTTTCATAAATTTCACTCAATTTTGCCATTCCTCTTTAACCCTTTGCCTCGGGTTACCATTAAAGATTAAAGAGGAATAACGATTCTTCACAAAATCTACCCAAAATTTAATTTCTATTTTGCCCGCTTCCAATATACGACTTTTTTGATAACCTCGTGTACAACCCCCGACCAAAAATAGCGAAATTTTTATAATGTTATAATTATTTTATACGTTTTTTCGAGAGTAAAAATGATGAAGAAATTTATCAGTGATTTATATTACGTGGAAATATACAAAAAAAAGAAAATCCCAAATTAATGAGATTTTCTTCTTTAATAATGGTAGCGGGGGCACGCAGTTAATAGTTAAAGAAGCGGTAAATTTTGTGTTTTTAACATTTTAATCTCAAATTTCCGCCATTTTCCCACATTTTTCGTCTGAAATTTTCACCTCATTTTTGCCAAAGTCAGTGGTTGCCTTCGAGGTGTCTGAACAAAGGGTTAAAGAAGAGCCACCCCGCTTCCAACCACCGACCAGCGTGGCAAAGGGTTAAAGAAGATTTTTTGCTAGGTGGGTAAATTTATCTATGATTGCTAATTATTGAAGTTATTTCAAAAAAAATCTAAATTTGCTAAATATCCTATTGACAGGTAAGAAATATATGATAAGATTTTCTTATCTATTTTAAATAGATGAATTTAATATACTACTTGCATGAGTGCATCATGAGCTGAAATTGCGTTTGAAATTGCGTTTTGAAATTGCGTTTTGATAACGCATTGTGGATGCTAATCATTATTTTATTTAATTATAGAGTTGTCGCATTATCTGACACATATTGCTACTGTTTATTTTATCTGTGATAAAAAACAGTAAGTATGGACATATTTATATCATTGATGATGGAGGTGTCATTATGAAAAAGGTACAATTATTTGTATTATTTTCAATGCTTTTTATCGGTATGCAGGCATTTGGGGTAGTGGTAGATATCCACGTCAAGGGATTAAACACTCCTACACAGAAAACTCAAAAGGGAGTAGTTCTTGATCTGAGTGGGAATCGAGTACCTATAAAATTAGCTATTATCCCGGTTTATACTCAGGGGAGTGCTATTGAGCTATCTATTAAACGTTCAACAGCTGATGCTGGCAATATATCTATCTTTCGGTCTCCTGAATCCAATAAACCTATTTCCTTACCCTGGAAGATGACACCAAAAGATTTTCCCGTAATTTTGTATGTTGAAGGAACAACTTTGAGTTCCACATCCAGAGATGTTGGTATTGTACTCTCTTATAAATCGAAAAACACAGCTAAACCAATTACAGATATAGTTAACTTTACTGTTGTTTCATCTATAACTCAGGATTTATCTAATAAACTTCAATCAACTCATTTTGCAAAGATTAGTCGTCCACAACAAATGATTGAAACTCTTTTAAATGGGATGGGATTAAGTTTATCAATGACTGTTAATCAACAATCAGCCAACACGTGGGATGATGGGCATGGCGTGATCATACCTATGTATGGTTACACATTAATCACATTGAATGTACCAGATTCTCCCATTCCATATGATAAACAGGTAACAATACATGCAACAACAACAAATGGTGGTGGTTCAGTCACACTAACGGATCCTAATACTTGGCAGCAAAGTCAAAATGAGTTAACGTTTTATGGTGGTACAACATTCCCTCGAACTATTCAAGTTAGTGGGAATCAAGTAAGTGGCGATTTGGGTGATATTACACTTACTCTGAGTTATGATACTGAAGAAGTTACTGCACAGGCAACTGTTGTGCAAGTCAATTTTTCGCATTCAGGTTTCGTCAGCATAAATGGTTCACAGACTTATACCAACACCGCTCCGAATACTAATTCATATGTTAATACAACACCATCTGGTCTAGAAAGTGTATTAAGTTATGAATCTTGCAACACAGATATCATCACCAGTATTACTAATAATGGCAATGGCGATATTACATTACATGGTGGTATTGCAGCTGGAGAAACATATGCTGAAATATCTATAGATGGTATGTGGTGTTCTTCATGGTGGATGATGGCAGTTCAACCACAACTATCAATGGGGTCGGTTGTTACTGTTGGTCATCAAATTGGCGTAAGTGTTAATATACAACCACCTAGTGCAGCATATGCGATGGGATTGGTTTCGCTTAAGGCAGAAACCGCTGGCGGAACTCTTAATACCGCTGTAAAGTTTTTTGATAATTATATAGATAGCGGGCAGAACGTAACATTGACAGGAATGTTCCCACATTATCTTCAGATAGAAGGAGAAACTCAAAGTGGTACTATTGGTGATATAATAGTAAAATTGAGATATATGCTTCCAGATGGAACAACAGAAGTTGCATTTACTACTCAGACGTTGACTGTAGCGACTGTATCATTTAATCCTTCAACATTAAACACTGTAGTAGATGGTCCAGAAACATCTGTGTCTGTAACAGCAACTCCGGCGGTGCCTTTAACAGCTGTAGCTGGTATGGGTGTCACTGTTACTAATCCCGCTTTGACAACTTATCCTTCTGCATTTAATGTTGCTGGTGGTTCGAACCCTACAAATACTTACGTTATGTTGAATGATAGTGATGGTAATTCAGTTGCTAATTTGTCAGTGAATGTTTTGCGGTTGTCAATTCAATCTCCATCAGTTGTACAGATGAATGGTAGTGCTTCTGCAACAGTGCGAATTGAGCCTGAATATATGTCATTCCAGTCGGTGACTCTTAGCGGTGATACTGGTGTAGGTAAAGTTACATTG
>JBIJDE010000309.1:0-6047 GCA_044344305.1 Armatimonadota bacterium | reverse complement strand
ATAACGGATTTATAATCAATAAAATTAATATTAACGTTCCATACACAGCGATAGGCATATTATTTCCTATCATATAGGTATGGTGCATGATAGCATCGTTAAAAAAAGTTAACGACGATATCAGTATAACACCAATAAAACCTAATATAATTGCACGGATTGTCATTTAAAAAAAACCTTTTATATGCCTATTGATTCTTGAATAGATACATCTGAATTGGAATCACCGGTGACTTTGTATAATGATTTAATTTTTGTTTATTCATATCATTGAAAATTATGTTAAGTGCAGAATGTTTTTTAGAGATATATCGATAAATTATAGTAACATAATTGAAGCTTTCAATTCAATATTTTTTGACGATTATACCCTTAAAAATGTATAATATTTTTATCTTAATTTAGATAAATTGATTTCATTTGCGAGGGAAACTATGACAGAATCAAAAGTGATGCTACGCAGCGAATTACCGGGAATACCGGTTATTTGCCGTGGTAAAGTAAGAGACCTGTATCAAGTTGACGACCAACGATTATTATTTGTCGCTTCTGACAGGATTTCTGCCTTTGATGTTATTATGCCAAACGGTATTCCTGACAAAGGTAAGATTTTAACTCAGATGTCGTTGTTCTGGTTCGAAAAGTTGCGTGGTTTGGTCAAATCAGTATCTGTTAGAAACCATTTAATCAGCGCAAATACCAATGTTTACCCAACAGTATTACGTCCATTTAGTGAAGTATTGAATGGTCGCAGTATGATGGTGCGTAAACTTAAGATTTTACCCATTGAATGTATCGTCCGTGGTTATTTAGCGGGCTCTGGATGGAAAGAATATCAGAAATCTGGAACGGTTTGTGGAATAAAATTACCTGCAGGACTTCGAGAATCTGATAAACTCCCAGAACCTATTTTTACGCCATCAACAAAAGCAGAAAGTGGTCATGACGAAAATATACCATTTAGCGTTGTAGTTGATACGTTAGGTGTTCGCATTGCTGATCAGGTAAAGAATTTATCTATCTCAGTTTATCAGGCTGCGGCCGACTATGCTCGAATGCGTGGAATTATCATTGCAGATACCAAATTCGAGTTTGGTATGGAACCGGGTGCTGATAATCTTACTTTAGCTGATGAAGTATTAACTCCAGATTCATCAAGATTCTGGGATTTGGAAACATATGAACCTGGTAAATCACAGGATTCATTTGATAAACAGTATTTACGTGATTATCTGGAAACTTTGGATTGGAATAAAGAACCACCTGCGCCAGAACTACCAGAAGAAATTATTATTAATACTCGTGCTAAATATTTAGAAGCATTTCGCAGATTAACCGGCAAAGAGCTGGTATAAAATGTTAACAGGTAAATCAGCGTTTGTAACCGGAGGATCGCGCGGCATTGGCAAGGCTATTGCAATAGCTCTTGCTAATGCTGGTGCTGATGTGGCGATTACTTATCGTGAACAGGCAGATAAAGCTAATGCTGTAGTTGATGAAATTCGAGCCATTGGCAAAAAATGTATAGCTGTTCAAGTTGATATCACTCAAGATATTGAAATTAAGGCTGCATTAGCAAAAGTAGCTGAAGAAATTGGTGCTCCTACGATTATTGTTAATAATGCTGGAATTGTTCGTGACAATTATTTGCGATTTTTATCTCGTGATGATTGGGATGCTGTTATAACAACAAATTTAACAGGAGCATTTACTGTCTGCAAATCTTCACTACCACCAATGCTGCGGGCGAAATGGGGTCGAATAATAAATATTTCTTCCGATGCGGCATATGTGGGTGATATTCGCCGGGCTAATTATTCTGCGGCAAAAGCTGGTTTGTTAGGTCTTTCACGGGCGTTAGCGCGTGAAGTTGCAGGGCAGGGAATAACTGTGAACTCTGTTTGTCCTGGAATGATAGAAACAGAAATGACATTAGATATGGATGAAACGCGGCGCGAAGGATTATTGAAAGGTATTCCTCGCGGCAAGTTTGGTACACCGCAAGATGTTGCATCATTAGTGGTATTTTTAGCATCGCCACAGGCAGAATATATAACCGGACAGGATATATCTGTAGATGGCGGATTACATATGGGGTAAATATAAATGAGGTTTTCTAATATCTTCGCGCCAACTTTGCGTGAACTTTCCAGTGATGTTGAAATGACAAGTCATCGTCTCTTGTTGCGAGCAGGCTTTATACGTCAACTTTCTGCTGGGGTATATACATTTATGCCACTGGGGTGGAAGGTGATAGATAATATATCTAACATCATCCGCACTGAAATGAACCGCTATAATGCACAGGAACTGCATATGCCAGCTATGACCCCGCAAGAACTGTGGCAGGAAAGCGGTCGTGAAGCGAATATGATGGAAATCCTCCTTGGTTTTAAAGATCGCAAAGGTGCTCAGTTTTATTTAGGACCAACACACGAAGAGGTAATTACTGATTTAGTACGAAAAAATGTTCGTTCTTATCGTGAGTTACCTTTGAATCTGTACCAGATTCAAATGAAGTTCCGTGATGAACCGCGACCACGTGGTGGTGTTATTCGTGCCAGAGAATTCCTGATGAAAGATGCTTATTCATTTGACCGCGATGAAGAAGGGTTAAATGAGACTTACGATAATATGTTTGACGCTTATTGTCGTATATATAAACGTTGCGGATTAGATATGACTCCTGTTGATGCCAGTGGTGGTGCTATCGGCGGCAAGGAAACTAAAGAATTTATGTTGGTTACAGATGCTGGCGAAGATTCTATATTCCTTTGCCCGAAATGCAATTATGCAGCTAACCGCGAAATCGCAGAGTTCAAGTATCCTGAAGTTGCAGAAAATGCTGCACCCGCCGGAACTATTGCGAAAATTTCAACTCCTGATGCACATACCATTCAACAGGTTTGTGATTTTTTGAAAGCAAAACCACATAAATTAATTAAAACATTAATATATATGGCAGATGGAAAGCCGGTAGCTGCATTGATTCGTGGTGATCGCGAATTAAATGAAGGTAGATTCAAAGTTCTTGTCGGTGCTGCAAAACTTGAAATGGCAACTCCAGAAGAAATACAGCAATTTACCGGTGCGCCAGTTGGATTCAGTGGACCTGTTGGGTTGAATATACCCATGTATGCTGATGAAGAGTTGCGTGGTATGGTTAACTTCATAACTGGTGCAAATGAAAATGATATGCATTTTGTGAAAGTTAACTGGTCTGATATTTCTGGCGAAATCACCTGGTCAAGATTACGCTTTGCTGAGGAAGGCGATATTTGTCCATGCGGGTCTAAATTCGAAATTAAACGCGGCATGGAACTGGGGCATATTTTCAAATTGCGTTATGCAATCAGCGAACCAATGAATGCTACTTTTACTGATGAAGACGGAACAGAGAAATTATTCATTATGGGTTGTTATGGCATCGGAGTCAGTCGCATTATGGCAGCAGTTGCAGAGGTCAGCAATGACGAAAATGGCCTTATCTGGCCAATCAGTCTTGCGCCATACAAAGTTCACTTGATTGTTGCCAATGCTGGCGATGATGTTCAGTTATCCGTTGCAAATAAAATTTACACAGAACTTACTTCTGCAGGTGTAGAAACAGTATTTGATGACCGCTCAGAACGCGCCGGTGTTAAGTTCAAAGACGCGGATTTGATGGGTATGCCAATACAGATAGTGGTGGGCAAATATGCTGCTGATGGTAATGTAGAAATGCGTGACCGGGCAACAAAGACATCAAATAATGTTTCCGCAGATGCAATTGTTTCTGAAGTTAAAAACTTTGTTGCAGAAGCAATTAAAACTCTGGAGTAAAGAATGAATGCATCATTGACATTTACTGTGGCACAAGGGAAAAGACTGATAGCCAAAGCTGTCAGTAAATTGCCGGAAGTTGTAAATGCACTATCTAATGGCACAATCGCTATCGGTCGTGGCACTACAAATGGATATGTTGCCGAAGAAATATTAGGCCATGTTATTCCAAAAGGCGAGTATGTTTCTGGACGTATATTGCCAGCAGGCATGCCATGGGAAGAGTTAGGACGTGGTGGATATCCTGACATTGTCGTTAAAAATGGCGAAGTAATGGAAGGCGGTTCTGTAATTAATTCAGTTTCTGATATGAAACAAGGTGATGTTTTCATTAAAGGCGCAAATGCTCTTGATTATAAAAATAAAATTGCCGGTGTCTTAATGATGCACCCGACCGGTGGAACATTAAGTGTATATGGCGCATTAATATCAAAAAAGATTAATTTAATAATTCCAATTGGTCTGGAAAAGATTGTTTTGGATGATATTAGTGAATTATCGATGTTAAGTCGTGAAGTAGATTGTCACCCTAAATCTCCGGTAGTTTCCATGATGCCGATAACGGGAAAGATAATTACAGAAATCGAGGCTTTATTTATTCTTTGTGGTGTAAATGCAAAATTATTATCTGCAGGTGGAGTTAAAGGTGCGGAAGGTGCTGTGACTTTATTAATTACCGGCGAAAAAGCAGATATTGAAAATGCAATAAATTTGCATTCATTATTAATTGATGAACCTGGATTGTAAGGAGTTATAATGAAAATTACCAGTAAGTTTAATGGCGCACTACGATTTGACACCGAGGTGCGTGGTCATGTTATCACTATGGATAACCCAGTAGATGCTGGCGGTTCAGACGCTGGTCCAACCCCGCCAGAATTTTTAGTGGCATCACTTACCAGTTGTGTTGGAGTATATGCGGTTTTCTTCTGTAATAAATATGGCATATCTCCGGAAGGCATGGAAGTGAGCGCAGATTATGAAAAAGCATCTGCTCCAGTACGAGTAGGTAAAATTAATATTACTGTTTCATTGCCTGCGGGTGTACCGGCTGATAAGAATGAAGCTTTTATGAAAACTATTCAACACTGCATGGTTCATAATACATTGGAAATTGCCCCAGAAGTAACAATGACGTTAGTATAGAATTTATCCAGGTAGATATTATATGGTCCTTATTGATGACAAGCTACAGTTAACAGACCGGCAGCGTGCTATTTTGCAGGCTGTAATTGAAGAGTATGTTCAGACTGCTGTGCCTGTAGGTTCGTCATCAATAGCTAATAGGCCTGATATTCACGCCAGTTCCGCTACCATACGTCACGAGATGTCACATTTGGAAGAATTAGGGATTTTATTGCAACCCCACACCTCTGCAGGTCGTGTGCCTACTGACCTTGGGTATCGATACTATGTAAATAATATTTTATCCCAATATCGAGCAGATAAATCTCAATTAAATCAACAAATTCGTGAACCAGGTGTTGAGGCTACTTGCCGATTACTTGGTGAGTTAACTCGTTATACCGCTCTTGCGATGATACCTGGGGCGCAGGAATATCGTTTACAGCATATCGAGGTTGCTCCTGTTGGTGATGACCAGTTATTAATTGTTTTAGTAACCAGTGACCGCCAGGTACTACACAGTTTAACAACCGTTTTGGATAGGCCAGACCCGGCACGTTTGCGGCAATTGAATGATTTGTTGAATCAAGAGTTTATGAATAAACTTCTCATTGATATTACTGAAGAAGCTTTAACCTCTGCGATGGTCAAATTGCCAGATGCTAATGCCGCTTTTTATCGAACAGCTCCTGATTTATTAAATAGATCTATGAAACAAAACCATCCAACAGGCAGAATGCATCTTGAAGGTACCACACATCTGTTTGAACAGCAGGATTTTGCAGATATGCCGCGTCTGCGTGCGTTAATGGAAGTTCTGAATGAAGAATCGGTATTTGAGACATTATTTAATAGGATCCAACCCGGTGAAATACAGGTTAGTATTGGTGCAGAAAATCCCCATGTCGGTCTGGAAGAATGTTCAATAGTCTTCACCAGTTATTCTATTAATGATGGTGCCGGCATTGGTCGTGTTGGAATATTGGGGCCGAAGCGAATGCCATACCAGCGAGTTATAAATACAATTAACGCAGTTGTGCATAACGTCGAAAATAAAAAGTAGCTTTTGAAGAAGTTGTAGATGTTTTAAAGATTTATTT
>JBIJDE010000310.1:0-6047 GCA_044344305.1 Armatimonadota bacterium | reverse complement strand
TCATTTGCATTTTATCGTTCTCAAGCTAAGAGTAAATTAACATTCTTGAAAGAATAAAATGCAGTTAACTAAAGGAGACTACTATGAATTCACGTGAAAGAATATTGGCAGCTATTAATCATCAACCATACGATAGAGTGCCAACTGATATATGGGCAACTCCAGAAGTATGGGGGAAACTTGCAAACCATTTCGGTAGTACTGAAAAAGCAATAAAAGAATTGCATATTGACGGTATGGGTGGAGTAGGACCTGACTATATTGGACCACTTTTGCCATCTTGTGGGCCTGATGAGCATTATGACATTTGGGGATGCAGGCAAAAGAAGCAATCATTTGATGGTGGAGCATATTATGAACAATCATTTTTCCCATTGTCAGAAGCATCTACGATTGATGATTTAGAAAAATATAACTGGTTGCAAGCTGACTGGTTTAATTATGACAATATGCGAACCAATGCAACTAAACAACGAGAAGATAAAGTCATACAATGCGGATATATGGCAATGCTTTATTATCATACCGTATTGCGAGGGATGGAAAATGCATTGATGGATCCCCATGAAGATGCTGATTTTACACATCATTTATTAGGGAAACTTTGCGATACTTTCATTAATTATCACCGAAAGATGTTTGAAACATGCGACGGATTAATTGATATTGCTCAAGTAACCGATGACCTCGGTTCACAAGCAGGTCCATTGATTTCTATGAATACTTTTAGAGAATTTTACAAGCCTTATATGCAGCGATGCATTGATTTATGCAAAGAGTTTGGCATCCACGTATTTCATCATGATGATGGTGCAATGTCTGAATTTCTGCCAGATTTAATTGAAATGGGAATTGAAGTACTTAACCCTGTTCAATGGAACTGCCCGGGGATGGACATTATTGAATTAAAGAAAAAATATGGTAGCAAAATAACTTTCCATGGGGCAGTAGAAAATCAATCAATCCTACCATTTGGCACTCCAGAAGAGGTAAGAGCTGAAGTTAGAAATAATATTGATATACTTGCAGCCGATAATACTGGTTACATTTTAGCATCATGTCACAATATGCAGGCAAATACACCTATAGAAAATATCATCGCAATGTATGACGAAGCGTATAATTACGGAAAAAGATAAAAATATCCCCTGTAGAAAACTACAGGGGATATTTTTTCTTTTATTTATTAGATTGGATAATAAATGACTTCACTTTTGCAAGCAATCTATCCGGGGCAACAGGTCTTTCCATGTACAAATCGGCTTTAATCCATCGGCGAGATTCTGGGCTACTAAGGTCAAATATTTTACCTGTTTGAGCAAAAATTGAACTTAATAATACCAATGGAATTTCCTTTAAATCTTCATCCTGTTTCATTTTATATCCTAATACAAATCCTGAATCAGCTTTTTCAAGCATTACTTCAGACACTATAACATCAGGATGAAACTCGCGTGCTTTCTGAATACCTTCTTCAGAATTAATAGCAGTGATAACTGTAAAACCAGCATCTTCAAATACAGATTTTTCACGTGGTAATCGCTCGTTTTTATCAATTATCAAAATAGTACCGGTAACGGTTTCCTGTACTCGCATTATATTTCTCCTTATATTTCACGCTTGGTATATGATGTATGCAATAGTTCATGCGATTTGTGTCCCAGTGGTTCACCTAAAAAATCAGCATAAAGTTGCTTGATGGTAGGATTATCATGAGATGCACGCAATGCCAGTGATTCATCTTCATTATAAATAGCAGCCATACGTTTTTTGCGTATATCTGTATTTGTCGGCATCGGACTGCCACCACCGCCAATACATCCACCAGGACAACCCATAATTTCAATAAAATTATATTCACAGGTTCCCTTGGCAATTTGCTCGACAATGATTTTAGCATTTAACAGACCATGAGCTACAGCAACTTTTAATATCACACCATTTAAGTCTACAGTGGCTTCTTTAACACCTTCTAATCCCCTTACCGGGGTAAAATCAACTCTACCCAGCATTTCTGGAGTTACCATATCCGGGACATCTGCAGCAGGTCTGGTTAATAAGAAGTTGGCAGTACGAAGTGCGGCTTCCATAACACCACCAGTTGTGCCAAATATTACACCGGCACCTGATCCAGTACCGAATGCCTGGTCAAACTCTTCAGATGGAAGGGATTCAAAAGTAATTCCACTTGATTTAATTAATCGTGCTGTTTCACGAGTTGTCAAAACATAATCAACATCTTGATAACCGCTATCCATCATTTCAGGACGTTGCGCTTCAAACTTCTTAGCGGTGCAAGGCATAATAGAAACAACCACCATATTTGCAGGGTCAATCCCTGTTTTTTCGGCATAATATGTTTTCAACAAAGTACCAAGCATCATATGTGGTGATTTTGCAGTAGATAAATGGTCAAGTAATTCCGGATAATAATGTTCGATATATTTAACCCAACCTGGTGAACAAGAGGTTATCATCGGCATTGGTCCGGTACCCTTTGTCAGCCTGGATACTAATTCACTACCCTCTTCCATAATGGTAAGGTCAGCAGCGAAATCAGTATCAAATACCAGATCAAATCCAGCCCGACGTAAAGCGGCTGTTAATTTCCCTGTTACCCTACTTCCTGCTGGTAAACCAAATTCCTCACCGATTGTAGCTCGTATTGCCGGAGCGACCTGTGCAATAACTACTTTATCGGGATCATTCATTGCATCCAAAACTTCTTTTAATGAGCTTTGTTCGCGTAATGCACCAGTTGGACATACTAAAATACACTGACCACAATTTACACAACTGGTATCACCCAGTGATGCATCAAAAGCCGGCATAATTACAGTTTGGAAACCACGTTTAGTAAAATCTATAGCTGATACACCTTGAACTTCTTCACAAACACGAACACATCTGCCACATAAAATGCATTTTTCAGGATCGCGAATTAAAGATACTGAACTGGCATCAATTTGCTGCTCTCTTTTTGCTCCTTCATATCTTTCTTCACGACATCCATTATCATGAGCAAGGGTTTGCAATTCGCAATTACCACTACGAACGCAGTTTAAGCATTCTTGCGGGTGGTTAGCGAGTAACAATTCCACAATCGCCTTACGAGCTTTGCGTGCTCGTTGGCTATGCGTGTGAACCACTTGACCGTCAGCAGCTGGAAAAGCACAACTTGGAACTAAACCGCGAGCACCGTCAACCTCTACAACACACATACGGCATGCACCACTTGGGAAAAGATTTGACATATAACAGAGAGTAGGAACATCAAATCCATTATCGCGGCAAATCTGTAATATAGTTTGTCCCGACTTTGCGGTTACTTGCTGACCATTTATAGTTAAAGTAATATTTTCTGGCATTCTATTCTCCATTATCGCGCAATAACTGCGTCAAAATGACAGGTATCTACACAGACACCACAGCGTAAACATTTATTTTCATCAATAACATGGGGTTTCTTAACATCACCGCTAATACAGTTAGCCGGACAATTTCTGGCGCACAATGTACATCCTTTACATTTATCAGCATCAATGGTGAATGTCATTAGTGAACGACAAGCACCTGCCGGACATTTGCGCTCAAAAACATGTGCTTCATATTCATCGCGGAAATATCGCAGTGTTGATAAAACAGGATTCGGAGCAGTTTGTCCCAATCCACATAAAGAAGTATCCTTAATTACAGGTGCTAATTCTTCAAGCAAGGTGACTGATTTAAAGCGTTCGAGTGTTGAATTTGTATCTTCATCACGATAAGGTCGGACAATTCTTTCCAATATTTCCAACATTCTTGTTGTACCTTCACGACATGGAATACATTTACCACATGATTCATTACGGATAAACTCCATAAAGAAACGAGCTAAATCAACCATACAGGTATTTTCATCCATAACTACAAGACCACCAGACCCCATCATAGCTCCAACAGCAATCAGACTATCGTAATCAACAGGGGTATCCATTAAATGGTCAGGTAAACAACCACCTGAGGGACCGCCAATTTGTACAGCTTTAAATGGTTTATCATCTAAAATACCACCACCGATATCAAAAACGACTTCTCTTATGCTCATGCCCATAGGAACTTCTACTAAACCGCCATTCTTAATTTTCCCGGTTAATGCAAATACTTTTGTACCTTTACTTCTTTCAGTTCCTACTGATGCGAACCACTCTCCACCGTTATCAATAATTGCAGCTACGTTGGCAAATGTTTCAACATTATTAATACAGGTAGGTTGGCCCCACAAACCGCTTTGAGCAGGATATGGAGGGCGAACACGCGGCATACCACGTTTTCCTTCAATAGATGCCAGGAGTGCAGTTTCTTCACCGCAGACAAATGCACCCGCACCTTGTTTTAATTTTAAATGGAAAGAGAACCCACTTCCAAGAATATTATCACCCAGCAAACCGACTTTCTCTAATTGATCGATTGAATACAATGCTCGTTTAATTGCTAATGGATATTCCGCGCGGCAATAAATGTATCCATAAGTAGCACCAATGGCCATAGCAGCAAGCAACATACCTTCAATAACACGGTGAGGGTCGCCTTCTAATACTGAACGATCCATAAATGCCCCAGGATCGCCTTCATCAGCATTGCATACTAAATATTTTGGGGTATTTTTCTGCATGCGGGTTAATTGCCATTTCTTGCCAGTTGGGAATCCACCGCCGCCACGACCGCGCAACCCACTTTTTAATACTTCATCCAGTACCATCTGTCCATCATCTTTTGCAGCTAATGCCTTAGCTAATGCTGAATATCCACCTCGAGCAATATATTCCGACAAAGAATCAGGATTAATAATACCGCAGTTTTGCAACACAATTCTTCGTTGTTTTTGCAACATTGGCATATCATGCAATTTAGGCAACTTATATTCTGGACTATCTGGTGATGCGTCTGGTGAATCAATATAACCCATTACCATTTCAACAGGGATTTCGTCGTTGATCAAATACTTGTCAATAATTGTAAGAGCTTTATCGATACTCACACCATCAAAACAAAGGCGAGGTCGTCCCGGTTTTTTAATATCCATCATTGGCTCGCGATGGCAAAGACCAAAACAGCCAACTTCTTTAATTTCAACTACCGAATTGTATTCTTTAAGTTTGCTATTTAATGCCGGTAGAACACCATCCATACCTGATGCTAATCCACAGGTACCAGCACCTACAAAAATTATGGCTTTATCCTGCATATGCATAGCTACATTCCAGGCTTTTTTCAACTTTGCACTACAGTCAGCATCATCGTGGCATAAAGGACCAGATTTGCGACAATCGATATATTTAGCACATGGGGTTTCATTATTGTGTGTACATTTTGTACAGCAAGAATCTAATAGTGTATACGTAATAGACATCTATTTGCGCTCCCTTATTTATCGCGATATTTCTTAATGATTTTCCCAACATTTCTTGTCGGTACAGCACCATGAAAATCATCATCAACTGTTACTACAGGCGCAATTGAACATGCCCCAAGACAAGCTACAGTCTCTAAAGTAAACTCACCATCCGGTGTGGTATCTCCTGGTTTAACACCCAATTCACCCGCGAAGGTATCAAGAAGCAGTTTTGAACCACGAACATGACAAGCAGTACCACGGCATACACGCACAATATGTTTACCAATTGGTTTCAGCCTGAATTGATTGTAAAAAGTAGCAACACCATATACCTTTGCGGTAGCGATGCCTAAATGTTTGCCAATATCACCTAATGATTCTTCTGGCAAAAAGCCAAACTCTTCCTGTACTGCCTGCAGTAACGGAATAAGAGTTTCTCGTCTGCCTTTAGGAAATTTAGCAACTATTTCTGCTATTTTATCCGAAGCACAAATACAACTATGGGTTGACATTAATTAAACCCCCGATATCGTGAAATTTGTCACTAATAATTATAGTCATAAATTTTACGGAGTGTAAACAGTATTATAACGATTTTAGAAATTATTTACGATTTATTTCACGATTTACATATTTTCACAGATAAATTGAGATTGTTAAGTATTTCACA
>JBIJDE010000034.1:0-19816 GCA_044344305.1 Armatimonadota bacterium | reverse complement strand
CCAGCAGTATAGAGAAAGATTTTGTTCACCTGATGATTAAAATGTTTACAGAAAAAGATGGTGCTGAACCGGAATCTCTAATTGTAAACATTGCCGATTTTGAGCGGGAATACGCTACATATAATATATTAGAAAATTTCAAAACTATTGCAGATTTTAACGCTGATATCATTATTCTGGCAATTGGCGAGAATGTCCCAGACATTGCAACAGATGAAGATAAATCAGCATTTAGCGATGCAATATCAAAATTATTAGAATTCCTCAAAAAAAACGACACATCCCCTGCTCTTTTTATTCGCAGTAGTTTCTGGTCAAATCCGACCAAGGATGCTATTTTACAGCAAACATCTATCAATACTGGCGGAATATTTGTCGATATCAGCAATCTAGATAAAAACGAGGCTAACTATGCCCGTTCCGAACGTGACTACGACCACGGTGGAGTTGCCGCACACCCGGGTGATGCAGGCATGGTTGCAATTGCCGATGCTATTTGGAATGCGGTTCAAAAGGAAAACTTATGTTAACTAAAAAACAACGATTAATAAATCAGATATCCGGTGAAGATATCGACCGTATTCCTATGGTCGGTGGTTGGAACCTGGGGGTGCGGAATATTGCTGAACTGGCAGGTTTGTCAGTTGATTCTTATCTTAAAGATCCATTGGGTGGCGTTATTAAAGCTAATCACCGACTCGGGGTAGATGCCATAGTGCCACCCATTGTACCGGTTGATATTGATTCTATTCGTGCCGGCTCGTTATTGGAAGAAGGTTTCAGCGAAATTGAACCAGAAGCATTGAAAGAACGTGCCGATGCGATCAATGACAATGAAAATGAGGTTCTAAAAAAGTTTGATGCAATGCAGACAGAAAAGAATTACCGTAATGCCTGGGAACCTTTAATTCAGCGGTTGGACGGTCTTGAATTTCTGGCAACGGCATGGGAAGCACCAGCAAATTTCTCGTTGTATTTTCAATATGGTTACGAAGCTTTTTTATCCGCTGTCGCGCTATATCCTGAAGAAGTTGGACGTATATACTGGGAAGACGCAATTATATCGCGAGAACGAAATAAGGTGCTGATTAAGTTGATGAAGGAATGGGATTTAATCCCAATGTTGTTTTGCGGACATGATATTTGCGTTAATCGCGGCCCGATGGTCGATCCCGGTTTTTTAAAACAACATTATTGGCAGCACGCAAAATTATCATTGGAACCCTTTCTGGACGCCGGAATCCGTTTAATTCACCATTGCGATGGTAATGTAATGCCGCTTGTGGACGATATGATGGATGCCGGCTTTTCCGGATTTCAGGGATTTCAATATGAATGTGGCGTTGACCCGTATGAATTGCGCAAACGCCGCAGTTTAAATGGAGAAGTTCCATTATTATTAGGTGGATTATCTGTATCAAGAACGTTGCCAGAAGGAAAACCGGATGATGTTATTGAGGATGTGGATTATATACTGAATGCAACAGATGGCGGACGCGGCTTATTTTTGTTCACCAGCAATGTTACCGGTGTAGAAGTGCCTGTTAAAAACATTACTGCTGGCTATGAATACCTGGCAAATTATGACCCGAGAAAGTATAAAAGTACAGGAATAAAACAGGAATGGCCCTGGCTGGTAAAACATCCGGAATAGAATTAATTAAAAATTTATAATTAAAAATTGAAAATTAAAGAAACTCACATCGATTTACAGGATAAGCAGGATATTTTTAGCATTGCAAAAATAAATCTTGTTAATCATGTAAATCATGTCTAAAAAATGGAGAACTAATATGAATACTAAGCACAATCTTGGGCGCGGCATCAATCTCGGCGGTTGGCTGTCACAGGCGCCGGACACAGATGCGCACCGCGTAAACTTTATCTGTGAAGATGATTTGAAGCGTATAGCGGATTGGGGATTCGATAATATCCGCCTGCCGTTTGATTACCCGATGATGTGTACCGCATCTGGTATCGACACTCTGCGCGAATCCGGATTGGAATGGATAGATAAGGGTATCGAATGGGCGGAAAATGCCGGTTTGAAGGTCATACTGGATATGCACCAACTGCCCGGTTATACCTTCATGGATCCGGTGAATAATCCTGATTCCACCCCACCCCTTTTCACCGACCCGGAACAGCGCGAGTTTTTCTTTGACCTGTGGCGCGCTTTGTCACGTCGATACTTGGGAAGATTTCCTAATATGGTATTTGAATTAGCTAATGAAATTGCCGCGCCAACTGCCGGGCAATGGAACGAACTGGCAGCCGCGGCGGTAGTGGCTATCCGTGAAATAGATTCAAATCGTACCATAATGGTCGGCAGCAATTGTTGGAATGTTTGCAGTACTTATGTCGATTTAGCGGTTATAGACGACCCCAATATTATTTACAATTTCCATTTTTATAATCCGTTTACATTTACTCATCAATTGGCACCATGGAGTCCGGAAGTTATGTATTACGGGAAAAACGTGAACTACCCCGGCAATTCACCCGGATTGCGAGATGCAGCAAATCGTGCTACAGCAGAAAACAATGAACATATCGCCGGAATGCTGAATAACCTGGCAGAGTTTTTCGAAGATCGCGTCAGTGACAAACAGCATCTGGTAGAATTGATGTCGGCATCATTTAATTTTGCGGCAAAAAATAATGTGTCGCTATATTGCGGAGAATTCGGTGTATATGATGCCGCACCGACAGCAGACGCTCTGCGGTGGTTAAAAGATACCCTGGAAGTTTTTGCCGAAAATAATGTGTCATGGTCAATATGGTCATACAAAGGATTAGGGTTTGGCATTGTTGATAACGACGGCAAAGTGCGCAACCCTGAACAATTAAATATCCTTCGCGGCATTGGATAACTAATAATGAATAACAAAACTATTCAGAAGGCATGTAAATGACTTTAAATGTCAGCCAACTTCCCGATGATCTGGCAGAAGCATATCGCCAGGCCGCTGAATATAATGTATTGGCCGCCTTGAATCCAAATATTTTCTTTGGCTTCTTCTCCGTCTGTGCCGATGGTCAGGGGCATGGTGGCGACAACACCTATCCCGGACTCGACTGGGGTCAGTCTGCCGAAGCCTTGTTATGGTTGGGACGTCAGGCGGAAGTGCTGGCAAGTTGGGAATATGTGAAGAAATTTCAGCGGGAAGACGGCTTGCTTCCTTTCGCGATAATTCCAAGCCTTGCCGACAAGACCACAATGATTGATGATAAATACCCGCTAAGCGCATCCGCCAATGGTGCCATTTTCACCCACTGGGTACCCGGCAATCCATTGCGCACCTTAGCAAATGTGACATTCCTGTTGCTGGCGGATGCAATTTTTACGCATACTACAGATATAGAATGGCTCAAAACACAAATGCCATGGCTGCGTCGGGCGGCAGATTGGCTACGAATGCAGATTACATCGGATGGTATGATACCAGGCGGTGGTTACTACCTGGAACGTCCGACGCGTCTGGAATTTGACGGCGTTAACCAGTGCTATTCCGCTTATGCTCTGGCAAAAGCGGCTTATTTATTTGCCAGTGCCAACGAAACGGTTGCAGAAAATAAATGTATTAAAGACGCTACCCGATTAAAAACAGCATTTCGCCAGCATTTCTGGGCGGGCGACCATTGCGTGGAATATATTCATCCGGAACATGGCGCCATCAGCCACCACGGACTCACCGATGTCGACTGGGCTGCCGTGGCAACAGGCGTTGCCAGTGATGAGCAAATCTCCTTACTCTGGCCAAGGCTAATGAATAATCCTGATTTTCTTTACAACGGTGTCCCTACTGGCATTGCCACGAACCCGGAGAGGTATGAAGATTGGGAAATGCAGTATATCGACCGCCACGACCTTGCCGCCATGGGACGGGTATGGTATCTGGAATGTTGGGCACGGGCACGCATGGGCGACCGCGAAGGAATTATCAACTCACTTCGGCGCGTAGCGGAAATAGGAAAAGCTAACAACTGGTCATGGTGGGAACGTTATTACTCAGAGAAAACCGGCGACCTTGGCAAGTACCACTTCAACCGTTACTGCGAATATCCGGCCAATTTCATTCGTATTGTGAACCAGTTTCTGTAATTAGGTATAAGGCTCAATAAACTAATGAATAACAAAACATATCATATCGACCCGGTGAATGGCGACGATGCCAATGATGGTTTATCGCCATTAAGTTCCATTAAAACATATACCAATCGCGATATCACCGGTGGCGATACCGTGCTGTTCAAGCGTGGCAGTGTCATCCGCGACATACTTTACACCTTCAATGGCGATAAAAATGCGCCAGTTACTTACGGTGCATATGGCGACGGTGAGAAGCCTGTTTTCATGGGTTCGGTACCGGCTGGCGACGCGGATAAATGGGTCGAGGAAAAGCCTTCTTTATGGCGTTTCACTGGCGAAATACCCAGCGAAGTGTGCAACCTGATATTTAACAATGGCGAGTTCTGCGGCAATATGCGCTGGCAACTGGATGAATTGGGGCAATCTGGCGAATGGTACTATACTGGCATAGGGAAAAGTTCCGCCGGTGAATGCTCCGCCGGGGAAAAGTTGAATGATGAAACTCTTTATCTTTATTCGCCAGCAAATCCCGGACTGACATATTCCAGCATTGAATGTGCGTTATGGGGACATAGGTTGATGGTCAGCGGGCAACACGATATCATTCTGGAAAACTTATCTTTTCAAAACTCCGGAGTGCACGGTTACCAGGGATTTCACACCCGAAATATCATCATTCGCGACTGCGATTTTCGGTTCATTGGCGGTGCGGTATGGAGCCGCGAGTTAAAGATTCGTTTCGGCAACGCCATCGAATATTGGGACGGTGCCTGCGATAACACTGTCGAAGGTTGCTATTTCGATAATATCTACGACTCCGGTGTCACCCACCAGGGGGGCGAGACCCGCAATATTCCGGAACGGCTATATTTCCGCAATAACTTTTTCAGTAATTTTGGCATGTCCGCCTATGAATGCCGCGAACCGTCGCAGGAAATATATTTCGAACATAACACTTGTGTAAATGCCGGTTGCGGATTCAGTATGCAGGCAGAAACCCCACCCCGCCAATCAGAGATTTACCCGCAACCGATGGGACATCATGTATTCATCTGGCGGGTAGAGCCAGGCACGCAACCGGGAAAAGTATATATTCGTCATAATATTTTCAGCGAAGCACCCTATGGTGCCGCAATATATTCTATAATTGACCCCATAGATGAACACCAATTCGTCATCGACAATAATCAATACTGGCAAACAACCGGCGATTTGCTGATGCGTTTTGGCGGAAGAAATTACAATATTATAGAATTTGATCGGTATCAAGCGGAATGCGAACAGGACGCACATAGCATACTTAAAAAGGTGTAATTATGAATATTAAGCAACATATTGAATTAGCCGGTGGAGCCTTGCTGGCAATGCTTGACACGGAAAATGATTATCTACCTACTAATGGATACGAGGTAGCGCATGACCTTGGACGTTGGTGGGATGCAGTGCTGCGGTTGGAAGAAACCATCGGTTTCGTTATTCCGGCGGAGTTGGAATCCGCGTCTCTTCGCAACCTTCAGCGACTGACGAATAATCCGGATTGTCTATTGATGGTAGATAAAATAAATCCTCACAATTACCGTGAAACCATGCTTGCCTACGGCGGATTAGCGCGACGGAGAAACAGTGCGTGGGCGAAGGAAGCCGGAATGAAACTTATCCGTTCTATGGACAGGTGCATAAAAGAATGCGGCAGTTTTGATTTTACCAAACTTGGCAGTTGGGGACAACTTCCGTTAACTAATGACTCTTCACATACAGAGGATAAACGTGATGGATGGTTTGATGGCACTGCCACCAGCGGTCGTTGCCTGGAAGCAATAATCTGGTTTTACGAAATAACGAAAGAGCCTATGGCGTTTGACGTAGCACGGCGCATAGCGGAATACCATCTTAATAATTCTGTGAATCGCGATGGCAGCATTCGCGCAGAAATAGCAAACGTGGCAAATGTTGGCCATAACCATTCATATCATGGCACCCTTCGCGGTTTGCTGCTTTTCGGCTTGCTAACCGGACAGCAGGAATATGTTGACGCTGTTGAAGCCACATACCGCCACACGGACCACCAACGAATAGTAATGGATTCTGGTTGGGCACCGCACGATTTAGGCAAATTACGGTTTCCCAATAAATATGGCGACCCGGTAACCGATCCGGCCAGCACCGGTGATGCCGCGCAAATCGCGTTATGGCTGGCACTGCGTGCCGGATGTACCGACCTGCTTGATGATGTGGAACGTATTGTTCGCTGCCGGATTATCCCGTCGCAATGTCTTGACGAGAGTTTTAAAAATATCGAAAAACCACAGCGTGAATATGGTGCATGGGCAATTCATGGTTCTTCTCACGGCGAAAAAGGCTGTACTCCAGATGTGCTGGCGGCGGTAACGCATACTTTATGCGATATTTATAACCATATCTGTGTTAAAAACTCCCTGGGTATTCAGGTTAATCTACATTTTGATTATGAGAATGCAGATGTTAAAATTGTCAGTAGAAGAAATGATAAGCATGAATTGTCTGTTATAGTGAAACGTCCTGATAATATTTTAATTCGTGTGCCAAAATGGACACCTGGTGAAAGTGTGACAATTTCAATTGACGGCAAGTTTATTTCACTGACAAAAATGGGTAATTTCGCCTGGATTTCGCATGAGATGATAACGGAAAATTGTAAAATTGTTTTATGTTGCGAATTGCCGGTAAAATACACGGAAGAAGTAATGCCGTCTGGCAGAAAATATCGTTTAAAATGGCGCGGAGATGAAATAACAGGAATATCTCCACAAGAAGAAAATATGCCTTTTTATCCTTATTTGTGTGAGGAATAAAATATTATTAATATTGATAATTGATATATAAAATATACAATGAAAATAATCAGATGACAGGTGATTTAAAATGAAAAGTAAAATGACACCGCGTGAAAATGTTATTGCTTCCATTGATTTCAATGGACCTGAGCGACTTGCCCATGATTTTCCGGAGCCGTTTGGCACCGATTTTGCCGGCATGGGGATGCGTCCTTCGCCGGACATGCGTCCATACGGAAAAGGCGTCAGCGGGGTTGATGAATGGGGAGCGGTTTGGGAGAATATCGGCGTATGTTCGCTGGGCGAGGTTAAGGAATACCCGCTGAAAGACTGGGCTGATTTTGACAAGCTGAAAATCCCCGACATCAACGACCCGGCACGTTGGGAAACGCTGGAAGAACAGCGCGCCGCCGCCGGTGATAAATTCATCCTTTCTTATGGCGTTTCACTATACGAACGCACCCATTTCGTCCGCGGATTAGAGGAAGTATGGGCTGACATTTATGAATATCCTGACGAGTTGGGACATTTAATAGATATTCTCGTCGACATGAACCTGGCGGCGATACCACGCTTTGCCGAAGCAGGCGCAAACGGTTTCATCTTCCCGGATGATTGGGGCCTGCAAAACCGCCCCATGATATCACCGGCGAAATGGTGTGAGATATGGAAACCGCGCTACAAAAAAGTATGGGATTGCTGCCACGCCTACGGTCTAAAAACCTTCATGCATTCCTGTGGCCACATCGTTGACCTGCTCGATGACATGATTGATGCCGGCCTACAGGTTGTCCACATGGACCAGCAGGAAAATATGGGTCTGGAACTGCTGGGAGAACGTTTTGGCGGACGACTGACATTCTACTCCGGCGTTGACATCCAGATGACACTGGCAAGAGGAATCCCCGACGAAATCCGCGCATACGCCCGAAAAATGGTAAAACTCCTCGGTCGCCCGGAAGGCGGAATCCTGCCCAGATGGTACACCGACCCCGAAGGTGCCGGCCACACCCCGGAAGCAGTAGAGGTGATGTGCAAGGAATTTTTGATGATTTCTGATGAGATGTATGGGGCGTGATGGAATTAAAAATTAAAAATGGATAATTAAAAATTAAGAGACGAATATCGACTGAAATCGATTTCAGTCGTTTGCAATCGATTTCAGTCGACTTAAAAAAAGATAAGTGCAGGTACTTTATGAAAAATTTGTCACCACGTGAAAAATGGTTTGCTTATTTCAGGGGCGAAGATGTCGGGCCGATGGTTGCGCCATTGGTGGACAACTGGTCGCTGGATATTCCGTACTACTGGCCGTATGATGAGCCGGAGCCGTTCCCGGAGGGGCATCGCCACCATGGCTTTGCGGAGCAGATGGCGATGGCGAAAATTTGCGGATATGACGGGCTGTTTTACTGCTGGGCAGATTTCCCGCAGATTAAGCCGATAGAGACATCCTCCACTGAACGCGTCGAGGGTAATACCCGGATAATCGAGAACCGAACTGAAACACCTTTCGGCCCGCTGACGTCAATTACCGAAATCGCTGCCACCCAACGAACGGTGAAGCCGGAAGTTGAAACCGAGGAAGATTTCGTCAAGGTGCGCTGGCTTATCGAACAGTCCGGGGAGATTGACATTGCCGCGGCAGTGGCGCAAGGCAAGGAAAACCTGTCAGTCGTTGGCGACAAGGGTCTCACTGGCATGTGGTGGGGTGCGCCGGGTGTTCGCGGCATCGACCGTGCCGACCTGTTCGTCTACATCGCCGAGTTCCCCGAATTATACAAAGAACTCCTCGATTTGCAGTTTCAGGTAGACTTGAAACGTCTGGATATTCTCCGCGATATGGGGTATGACTTCCTGTTTTACTGCGTTGACGGCACAGAATGGATATCCCCCAACTATTTCGAAGAGTTCATCGCGCCATATACCGAAACCACCATCTCCAAATGGAAAGATATGGGCGGCAGCATAGTGTGGCATAGCTGCGGACTGGTGACTGAGTTCGTCTATCGCGGATATTACAACCGCTACCTGCCGGAAATCCTCGAAACCATGAGCGAACCGCCGGTAGGCAACCTGCCATCGCTGAAATGGGGACGCGAACGCGTAGACCCGCGCATCGCTACCAAGGGCAACATCGACCTGCAACTGCTCCACGATGGCCCCATAGAAGAAATCCGCGCCGAAGTACGCCGTGTAAAAGAAGAAACCGCCGGCTATCGCCACATAATGGGAGCCAGCGACGACATCCTCAGCGGCACCCCGCTGGAAAACATGCTGGCATTTGTGGATGAAGCGAGAAAATAGAAGTGAATTACGAATTATGTATTACGAATTTTATTTACATCGATGGGCAGGATGGGAAGGATATGATTTGCTTCGCAAAATAAAATCATGATAATCATGTCAGAAAATATGTTTTAATTTTTCGTAATTCGTAATTAATAATTCGTAATTGAAACTGACCCCAGCGCGGGTCGCATATAATCGGCAGTTGTGTATAAATTTATATGCGACACCCTCCGGGGTCGTGGATTTTTTTATGATACAAATTCTACAAATATGTGACCACTCTGTGGTCATTACGTCAATATTATTTTTAACATGATTTACATGATTATATTTTTGTGAAGCAAATCATATCCTGTCTACCCTGTCCATCGATGTGAATTAAAAAGGAATATGCCATGAATATTCGAAAATTGTTGGTTTTGGTTTTGCTGTTGTGTCCGTTGCTACTGTGGGCGGGTAAGGCTTATGACTCGTTTACTACTACTTTGCCTACTTATCTACTGCCGGATTATGCGGCGGTGGATGGGAATTTGTTGGAGTGGAAATATATCCCGGTTATTCCTGCTGAACGTTTTCATCTTACATTAAGACCGAAGAATTTTGTGCCTTCTGCCGACTTTGCCCCAAGTGTGCGATGCGGTATGAAGAAAGGTTCGTCTGACCTGTATTTTCTGGTGGTGGTGAAGGATAACCAACGGTTTGTAGAAGACCAACCGCATTGGATTTTGGGCGATTACCTGGAGTTGTATCTTGATTATGGACGCGAAATGCGCGATAAAGAATTTCCCAAGTGGAATACTAAACGCGATACAAAATGGCTGTCTCCACCATCGATGGGACAATTTGGTTTTCGTCCGCAAACGCTGCAGGTGACGCCAAATACCGTAAATACCCAAAACGCGAAGGACTGGAACTCCGATTTCGCGTCTGTGCTGATTGATGGTGGATTTGCCTATGAAGTTCGGGTGGACAGCGCGTCTGTGTTGAAAACACTGAAGATGACAACGATGCCGAACTACCTGGGCATAGACTTTGGACTGATGGATCAGGATTACATGGTTGAACTATCCACCGAGGGTTGGAATAATATTGACGCGACTTACAAGTTGTTTGGCGACGGCATGGAACATTCATTCCCTGACCGTTATGGCATGGTTTCTACACAACCGATCCCACTGCCGATAATGGCACATTTCGAGCCGCTGCCACGTTCTTTGCAATCTCATTTTGGCGAATATCCAACCGTGAAAAATATCATGGACGCAATAACTAAATTGCCAAAGGCGGAACTTGCCGACCTGGTATATTGGGCGGGAGTACAGGGAACCGTTTTCGATGTCCCACTGGTTAAGGCACTAATGGCGACCGGCGACCCATTGGTAGAAGAAAATTGCCTGGCGGTATTAACCTTCACCGACCAGTCAGCAGAATGTAGGAAAGTCGCGCTGAATGACGTTTACCTGCAGAATATGCAAAAACATTCGCCTTACACATTAACCATTGCCAATTTGCTGAATCAGCAGACAAAAGCAGGTTACCAGTCGCAATTACTGGCAATGCTTACCAATGACGATACCACTGTTGCCATTACTGCGGCGCGAACCTTATCAAGTGTGGGCAATTATGACGACGCGAAAATATACGCAAAAATTCTGGCGGAGACCCTTGCTGATTTACGCAAACGGGTAGACGGTCCATTCCACCCCGAAGCTGGCAGACTGGCCGCCTACCGTATCCTGGCAACTTCAGCATGGGAAACACTGTTGGCGCGCACTGAACCTGTAATTCAACCGACAGCCACACCGGTGCGTAAATTACTACGCGCAAATACCGACCTTGAACGGTTTATCCCCACTGACGGCAATACTGTTTACAACGCGAAAGATTTGCTGCGAACTTGGCCAAAAACTGGTCCCAAAGAGTTATGGCGCGCCGAAGTTGGCCAGGGGAAAAGCGCGGTGATTGAGGTTAATGGCCGGGCGTTCACAACAGTGATGACGGATGGCAAACAATGGGCGTTATGCCTGAATCCGCTGAACGGCAAAACTATCTGGAAACAACTGCTGGTAGACAAAGAATCGCACCACGTAATAGATGGTCCATCCGTTAGTCCGATAGCGGACGGCGACCGGGTATATTTCATTCCCGGCGGCAACTGGGACGATAATGGCGCAGTGGTCGCCTGTCTGCGTGCCGTTGACGGGTCAGAAATTTGGCGGGAAAATACCGCGTATTGGGGACGTGAAGGCACTACTCCGCTGATCATTGACGACCTCTTGATAATAGCCACGCCACAACAAAAACAGGCTGTTATCGCGGTTAATAAGCTGACCGGCAAAATCGTCTGGAAAACAGCACCGACTCAGGTTGAAGCGGGAAGCGGTGCCGCGTCGATCAGCTATCAGATACTCGACGGTATCCCGCAAATTATTCTTGGTGTTGGCGGGCATGGGAATGGCGAGGTTTGGGGTGTTAACGCGAAAACCGGCGAAATATATTGGCGCTACCCGTGTAATACCCATAATGGATTACTGGCAACACCAACTGCTATCGGGTCAAAAGTTTTGATATGCAATGGTCAAGGCGGCTCAGGATTTTCTGCCTGTTTGCAGATGTATATAAAAGATGGCAAAATTCGCATGCGCCAGTTGTATATGGATGATAAAGTGCAGTTGAATATGTATAACACACCTGCCGTCATAGATAATATAGTCTACGGTTTCGCATCCGGCAGTATTGAATGTTCACGGCTGGAAGATGGCAAATTGCTGTGGAAAAAAGAAAGCAAAGACTGGAGTGCGGAACAACAATTAATTATTGCAGACGGTTTAATATTCGCCATCAGCAAACCTGGAGAACTGGTGATGCTGGCGGCAGATCCGACCGGTTACAAAGAATTAGGTCGCGTTAATCCCGCCATGGACTTTGGCCTGTGCCAGCAACCCACCATCGCCAATGGCCGCCTGTACCTGCGCGGTGAGAAATGGGTGGTTTGTTATGATGTGTTGCATGACAAGTAAACAGAACTGTGTAGAGACGCACGGCCGTGCGTCTCTACGTGGTAAAAAACATCTATAAAAACCTTGTAAAATATTGATAAAAATATTATTATTTGGTATAATATGTAATCCGGTATACACAACTCTTTATAAATGCATCTGTGTTTACAAAGAAAATAGGTGGTAATTATGTTTAAATCAGCAAAAACTGCACTATTTATTGCATTGATTGGCATAGTGTTGTTATCTTCTGCTATATCACTGGCACAGGATGGTAATGGCTGGTGCCGTCATAAACAGATGTATGTTGTACCAGTACCCGGCAAGGTAACGATTGACGGTAAACTGGATGATTGGGATATGTCCGGCGCGATTGACGTATATGTAATGCCGGAAACACGAGAACGCCAGAATGGCCGTTTTGCAGTTATGTATGATGCTGATGCGTTATATATAGGGGCAATAGTACGCGACCCCACCCCACTGATGAATCATAATAACCCGGAGACTGATGGCGATAAAGGTTGGGATGGCGACGCTGTTCAATTCCGATTTGGACTTGACCCAAATGACAAATATCCATTGTCTGATTCTACATGGATGAAAGAACACAATTCGAACATCACTCATTTAACTATCTGGAACTACACAGATCGTCAGGAAGCAAATATGGTAATTCAGAAAGGTATGAATTATCAACCTATACCAGGATCCGAGAAATATGGAGTAATTTCCCGCGATAAGTTTCAGGCAAAATATCTGATGTCAGATGATAAAAAAGGTTACAGTTTTGAATATCGATTACCCTGGAGCACATTGGGGGCAAAACAGCCATTGAAAGGCGGAGACTCCGTTGCTGCTGCCATGCAATTGTTATGGGGACGCACCGGAAACGAACATATTGGCATTAATGGCGTCACGTATGACCTGCAATTGCCCGGTGGTTTTGCTTATCAAAACTCATCAGTATGGGGTAAAATAATTTTTTCAAAGGAAGGCAACATCCCCAAAGAATTAACACAAGCTGGATTGCCGCCAGAAAAACCGCTGCCTTTGAAATTTGCATATGACTTGCCGGAAAGTAGTGAGGTTACACTTCAGTTATTCAATGATAAAAATGAAATAGTCAGGGTGCTTGCAGGTGAGTCGGCAAGAGTTGCCGGAAAGAATGTGGATTTGTGGGATGGTCTGGATTCATTGGGACATCCGTTGCCGGCAGGAAATTATAAGTGGAAAGGATTATATCATCAGCCTATTACTACTAAACATATCTTGTCGGTTCATAATTCCGGACAGCCGGCATGGAAAACTGACAATAATACCGGTGGATGGGGTGGCGACCATGGCGCACCAAGCGGAATCTGCACAGCCGGCGACGAACTAATTCTTGCATGGAATGGCGCAGAAGCTGGTTGGGGACTTATACGCGTTGATACAGAAGGCAGGAAAAAGTGTGGAAGATTATATTCGGCAATTTGGATGGCAAGTGACGGTAACCGAGTATTTTTAACCACCGATGATGATATTTCTGGATATACCACTGAGTCCAATGGAATAGAAGTGGTTGATAAAAAAGATTTCCGACCATTGCTATTCGGGAATGGACTGAAAAACTTGCAGGCTCCCCCGGGTGGTACAGGACAAGATAATATTGTCAGCGGTTTGACCTACAGCGATGGAAAGATATTCGCGTCATTCAGAAAACGTAACATCGTTGTAAGTTATGACTCCGTGACAGGAAATGTAAAAGATATTTTCTCGGTGTCAGCACCAGGCGGACTAACCGCCAGAAAAGATGGCGCGATTATTGTATTGGCTGAAAATAAGCTTGTATTATTGCAAAACGGAAAAATTACTCCTCTGACGACTGAAAAACTGGATAATCCAAAAGGTTTAACCGTTGATGCCGTTGGAAATATTTATGTTTCAAATCAAGGACATCTGCAGAATGTTTCTGTTTATTCTGCTGATGGAAAATATTTGCGCAGCATAGGTAAAGAAGGTGGTCGTCCGCTGGTAGGAAATTATGACGCAACCGGAATGTTATGCCCGACATCTATGGCTATTGATATGAAAGGTCGGTTGTGGGTAATGGAAACAATTGACGCGCCTAAACGCGTCAGTGTATGGAACAGTTTGGATGGAAGACTGGAAAAAGAGTTCTTTGGCGGCGCACATTACTCATCGTTTATCTGGATGGATGCCGAACATCCTGATGAGATTTATTGTGATAATGTATTCTGGAAAGTTGATTTGAATAAAAAGACATGGGAACCGAAGAGCACAGTATGGCGCGGTAAAGACCCAAATTCACCTGGATTGTATGGAACCCATATGATTGGTTTTCAAATGTTTACGGCTAAAAATGGCCGTCAGTATGGTTGGGGTGTTGATGAACATCTGGGAACTATCCTGGCTATTCGTGAAGGAAATGTCATGAAACCGCTGTTAGCATTTTTCTGGACTTATTCGGTGAAAAAGTTCATTGGTTATCCTATAACCGCGGACGCTAAAAAATATCCTGACCTCGGCACATATATCTGGGTTGATCGTAATGATGATCAAATTTTGCAGGCCGAAGAAATTACTCCGGCACCGGTGAAGCAGTATTTCCGCGGCTTTTCTTGTGTGGATAAAGATCTAAATATCTGGCACGCGTCAGGCGCAGTAAACCGTCCTTTACGATTTTCACCGGATGGCTGTCCTGAATATGACTTCAGCAAACCGGAAATTTCGTCAGTTGGACCGGGTTATGTCAATAATGATGGTGCTCTTTATACCCTTGGTGCTACCAGCACCGCAAAAATAGGGTACGGCAAATGGTCGGCAGATGGCAAAATGCTATGGGGTCTGAAAGGATATTCCAATTGGCCGGAAGCCATTAGTTTTCCGGCACAACAACCCGGCAAATTATGGGGGTCTACTGCTATCCTTGGCGAAGCGGGAGAATTTACCGGATTCAATACATATTTTGGCGTCGCGCATCTGTATACCACTGACGGTCTATTTGTATCCAGAATTTTAAAGGATGTCCGTACAGTTACTGAACTCGATTCAAATATAATATCATGTGAGAATATGAATGGATGCCTGGTTAAACCGAAAGGCATGGAAAGATACTTCTTTCTTGGCGGTGACCAAGATGGACGTGTATTTGAAGTATTGGGACTGGACACTGTCAAAAGGCTAAAAGGCGGAGATTATATAATTACTGAAGATGACACAAATACTGTCACAGCAGCATTTGCAGAATATAACGCAAAGATATCACAGGCACAGAAATTATTTATAGTTAATGGTAAGAAAGCATTGGAAACAGCAAAACCTGTGGGCAAAACTATTGATACAAAACGTCAATTTGAGGTAAAAGCTGCATACGATGATAAGAATATGTATGTTGAATATAAAGTGATAAGTCCAGTAAAATTGGTTAATGGCATTCCTGACCCGTCAGTCATTTTTAAAGGTGGCAATTTGCTGGATATTCAAATTGCAGTAGATTCACAGGCTAATCCGAAACGCAAAACGCCTGTCCCTGGAGATATCAGAATCCTGGTATCCCGGCAAAATGGCAAATCCGTCGCCGTCATATTCCGGCCAAAAGTGGCAGGTTTTAAAGGTGATCCGATAATTCTCACTTCACCAGTAGCGAAAGAATATTTTGATATAATTGAAGTAAGCGATAAAATCTCACTGGATTACATAGAAGATGCCAGGCTATCATCATTTAATGCATTGGTGACAATTCCACTGGAAATACTCGGGTGGACGCCTAAAGCAGGAACAAAGGTAAAGATGGACCTGGGATATATATTCGGCACTGACGGCGGATCAAAAGCCACCATACGCTGTTACTGGAAAAATAATAGTTTCAGCGCAAATGTATTGAATGATGTGCCATCAGAAAGCAGGCTTGAACCTGCGGAATGGGGAGAGGCAGAGGTAGAGTAGAAAGGATAAAATCCTAATTAAATGGAACTTCGAATATAAAGCAATCTCCAAATAACTCTTTTTAAGTTCTTAACTTAAATTGATAACAATAAAACATAGCTTGATGAAATAAGGGGAATATTATGAATTATTTTTATAAGACAATTGTGATGTGCATTATTATGCTCAGTGTTGTTTCTTGTTGGGCGGATGCAGGATTGGGACGGCATAAACAGCTTTATTCTGTGCCTGTTCCCGGAAAAGTAGTTATAGACGGAAAATTTGATGATTGGGATTTATCCGGGCAGATAGAGATGTATGTTGTATCTGAAACAAAAGATATGCAGAGCGGAAAGTTTGCCATGATGTATGATGATGAAGCACTATACCTGGGTGCTGTTGTCCGCGATCTGACGCCTATGATGAACCGGCAGGATCCGGATGTGAATGGTAATAAGGGTTGGGACGCGGATTCTTTTCAATTTCGCATGACTTTTGACCCGGCACAGTCATATCCTATAAAAGAAACAGCATTTGATTACCGTGGTAAAGATGCGAAAGTTGATAAGAATGACTATATAAAGCATCTGTTGTTATGGTATTACACTGACCGACAGCAGCCATGTCTGCAGATGCATATGGGTATGGGATACCGATTGCCGCGTCCGGAATGGGCACCTTTTGGTATTGTGCCGAATGCATTGTTTCAGGCGAAATATCTGAAAATGGATGATGGTGCCGGTTATACTTTTGAGTATAAAATCCCTTGGAAAACACTGGATGTTAAGGCCCCTCTCAAAGGCGGTAATATGGTTGCCGGTACTGTCCAGTTTAACTGGGGACGCGAGGACGGTCTGAAGACTGCCGGCGGGTCGGCATGGGCATACGATGTATTGTCTGGACCGGGATTTGCCTTTCAAAACGCTGGTGTCTGGGGTAAGTTTTTCTTTGCGGAAAAAGGCAATTTATCAAAAGAACTGGTAGAAGCAGGTGTTCCTGCGGCTAAACCATTACCGTTGAAATTTACATATAATCTGCCTGAATCCGGACAGATAACATTGCAGTTGGTAGACAATGATAAAATGGTTCGACGTATTTTAGTCGCACAGGGAGAACGTCTAAAGGGTAAAAATGTAGAGTTGTGGGATGGCATGGATGACCAGGGTAAACCTTTACTGCCGGGGACATATCTCTGCAAAGGAGTAATACATAACCCGATAAAAACTGAGTTTATGTTTTCAGCCCATAATTCCGGAATACCGCCATATCCAACTAATGACAATAAAGGTGGTTGGGGTGGAGACCACGGTAGTCCGATAGCCTGCAGTGCTTTGAAAGACGGGATGATTCTGTCATGGGATGGCTGCGAATACGGTTGGGGCATAATCAGGGTTGACTTAAACGGACGAAAGCAATGGGGTAGCAAACAGGGAGCATTATTGCTTGCCAATGACGGAAAAAATATATTTTTCTTTGATCCCGCAGGTTTTAATGCGGCGTCAGGTATCCGGGTGATGGATGCAACGGATGGCCGTCCATTGAATTACGGTAATGGATTTCCATATTTGCAGGCACCTGCCGGCGGAACTCCTGTCACAGATAATGCAACCGGATTGGCATATTCAAAAGGAAAGATTTATGTAAGTTACGCATCGCGTAATATTATTGGCATTTTCGACAGTGTCAGCGGAAAATTGGAAACAACATGGGATGCGCAAAATCCAAGCACGTTGGCAGTAAAGCCAGATGGCAGCATTACTGGGATAATTGATAATAAATTGGCATTGCTGAATGATGGTAAATCTGTATTTATCAATGAAAAAGATATTGAACAACCGACTGGATTGACCGTTGCCGAAGACGGGAAAATATATGTCAGCAATGGCGGCGCAAGTCAGGATATTGCTGTATTTGATGCTGATGGCAAATTGCTGCGTCGAATAGGGAAAGCCGGCGGCAGACCCGCAGTAGGTAATTATGACGATTCCGGGATGTATATGCCAAAAGGAGTCGCTGTTGATATTAAAAACCGGTTGTGGGTAGCGGAACATGCCGATTATCCAAAGAGAATATCCGTGTGGAATACCACGAACGGCGTATTTGAAAAAGAATATTTTGGTGGCAGCAGTTATTTCGGTTTCGCTTTCATTAATCCCGCTGTTGCTGATGAAATCATTTGCCATAACACTATCTGGAAAATCGACTGGGACAAAAAAATCACCACACCGGTTAGCACTATCTGGCGCAAAACAGCACCAGATATGATGAATGAACCTATTCCTGGTGCTTATCCGTTCCCATTCAGAACTATTGTTGCAAAAAACGGCAAACAATATGGTATTGGCATGGGTGGCGGAGACCGGAAGACAATTCTCTATCGGCGCGATGGCAACCTGTTTAAGCCATTCATGGCCAGTTTTCCTGTCTCAAAAAGTTATATATTTGGTACTGATGAGTTGAATGACAGAAAAAATACCCCTGAGGGTTGGTATGTGTGGCAGGATGCGAATGATGATCAACGGATGCAGGTGAGCGAGTTTTATCGCTACAATATTAGAAACTTCCGTTTGGCATTTAAGGCTATCGCGTCAGATATGACTATATGGGCAGACGGCGGCAATTTATTGAAGCCGGTGCGTTGGCTTGATAACGGTCAGCCGGTTTATGCCCCAGACAAACTTGAAAAAAGTTTTCTCGCCGGCACACCTCATGCTGCTGGGTACATCTGGTTTGATGATACTGACGGCAGTGTTTATACCCATACTTCAGACCAGCGTCCATCGCTTGCTAAATGGAGTGATGATGGTAAATTGCAATGGGGATTTCCTGGAATAATAAGTTGGCGAAACGCGTTGTCAAAACCAGTTGTAACTGCCGGTAAATTATACGGAATGACTGGACCATTAGGTGTTGCCGGTGATTTT
This sequence comes from Armatimonadota bacterium, assembly GCA_044344305.1. GTDB lineage: Bacteria > Armatimonadota > Hebobacteria > CAIYQO01 > CAIYQO01 > JBAXQQ01. Next base: position 765 of record JBIJDE010000034.1, on the reverse strand, counting down.
ACCGGCAATATGTCATATTTTGGCGTTTGCCATCTGTTTAATAAAGATGGCATAAATATTGCCGCGGTAATGAAAGATGGCAGAGCTGGCGGTGATTTGAAACATGAATGCGGACAACCGGAGGGACAAGGCGGACAATTAGTAAGTGTTGTAACTAAACCGGGAACACCTCCTCGGATATTTTTGTTAGGTGGCGGTCAGGATGGGCGTGTTAATGAGATAATAGGTCTTGATACTGTAAAATCTCTTGCTGATTTTGATTATACACTTACACCAGAAGACGCGAAGACAGCTGCAGATGCGTTGGAAGATTTTACAAAAAAAATGGGTAGCAATAAACTGGTTATTGCTGATGGATTAGCGGCAATGGAGTTATCAACTCCTATAGAAAAAGTTTATGATGGCACACGCAGTTTTATAATAAAAGCCGGACGTGATGATAAAAACCTGTATTTATCTTATGATGTCACGTCGCCATTTGACCTGATTAATGCTGCTGTTGAACCTAAACTTTTGTTTAAAGGTGGTAATTGCCTGGATATTCAGATAGCAGCAGATTCTACCGCCGACCCAAAAAGAAAAGTACCTGCACCAGGAGATATCAGACTGTTGGTTACCAGGCAAATGTCTGCTGATGGTAAAAAGATATCTCCAATGGTGGTGCTATATCGTCCGAAAGTAAAAGATTTTAAAGGCGAACCTATCATACTTAAATCTCCAACAGGCACAGAATCATTTGATGAAATATCTGTCATCAACACCGTT
>JBIJDE010000308.1:0-6088 GCA_044344305.1 Armatimonadota bacterium | reverse complement strand
CCACAGCCACCCGGATGGATGGGCACCAAAAGAAATCTACAAGTTCATAGACAGCCACCTTGCCGACGGCAAACCGATGCCGCAAGTGTTAAATAGCGGATACAACGATAAAGAAATCTGGCTGACCTACAATACCGATATCCCGGTTAAATACGCTGAATTAAACTACACCCGTGCCACCGGCTACCTGCCAGACAGAAAATACAACAAACTTCCTGCCGCAATCGATGCCGAAAACGGCAGCGTAAAAATTGAGCTACCGCCATTCACCACCGCAGCATATTTGAATATATTCGACGAAGACGATTGTGTGGTTAGCGGGGATGTTATGGTGTTGAAGTAGGGAATGTTTTATTTATGATAACACTATATTTAAATACACAGCCAAAGAGATATTTTTATATTTATCTTTTCTTTGTGTTGCTATTACTCAGCATTGCTGTTTATATATTTACTGATGCTAAAAAAGCACATATTATGCCAGAAATACCATTTTATTTTTTTCTTTTTGGCAGTATTTTATTATCTGTTGCTGTAATACTTGCTCGATTTACAGTTTTCCAAATTGATGCTGATGATGAAAATATTATCTTCACTTCTCTTCACAGTTCAAAATTAGTAAAAATAACTGAAATATTATCTACAGAACCATTTAAATTTGACTCCATGTTATTGACTTTACTCCATTTCAAAAGTGGGACCTTAATTCTCAAATGGGATTATTTAATTGACTTTCCTGACATGATGTTAGAACCTTTTTACTCGCATATCAAGAAATTCAATAATAACTTCAAAAGAAAATCATATGAATTATTTTAATCCCTTCCAAACCACCCGTTGTCGCAAAAAAACTATTCTCTACTCACTTTCCCCTGTCAACTTCCGATAATATTCTTCGTATTTATTCAGTCCTACTTCGCGGCCGAAATGATTTACTGCGTGTTCTCGTGATGCTACCCGGTATCTTGCCAGCTTTTCGTCATCGCGAAGAATTTCTACTGCGGCCTCTGCCATGGCGTTTATATCGTACATTGGCACTAATGCACCGGTTTCGCCATCAATGACCACCTCGGGCACGCCACCGGTCGCATATGACACCACAGGGGTTCCACACGCCATCGCTTCCAGCGCGGCAAGTCCAAAAGACTCGATTTCTGACGTCAGCAGGAATAAATCGGAAATCGATAGCAGATCTTCAATATGGGCGATTGAGCCGGTGAAAGTAATTTTTTCGGCAACCTGTAATTCAAAGGCTATTTGCTGTGCTGCCAATTTATCCGGACCATCCCCCACTATTATCAATCGCGATGGAACCTCTTTATCAATTTTTGCGAATACTTTTATAACATCAACCAGTCGTTTTACTGGTCTCAAATTAGAAATGTGAATCAGCAATCTTTCATCGCAATGGGCGTAATTCACCCGGAAAGAGCAATGCACCGGTTTACGGGTAAAACGGTTGGTGTCAACGAAGTTGTATAGCACTTCGATAGGTTTGGTAATATTGAAATCTTCTGAAGTTGATGTCCCCAAGTATTTTGATACTGCGGTAAGCCCGTCTGACTGATCAAGGCTGAATTTCATAATTGGCCGGTATGACGGATCGAGACCAACCAACCGGGTATCGGTACCATGCAGCGTGGTGATAATTTTAAATTGGTGAGTAGTTATCTGTCGCGCCAGATATGCCGATATAGCATGAGGTATCGCATAATGCACATGCAGGATATCAATTTTGTATTCATCAATAACTTCTGACAGTCGGCACGCCAATGCCAGGTCATATTGGGGCGATTGCAATACCGGATATGGATATAGATGTACCTGATGAAACAACAGATTATCGCGCATTTCATCTAATCTAAAAGGGATATCTACGCACACAAAATGTACTTCATGCCCGCGCTCTGATAATCCAATGCCTAATTCTGTCGCCACTATTCCGCTGCCGCCTATGCCGGCAAAACATGCTATAGCTATTTTCAAAATTCCCTGCCTTGAATGACTTTGTACATGACTTTCGCTTAAAGTCACTTCGACAGGCTCAGTGACCGGTCGCTGAGCCTGTCGAAGTGACAATATTTAAGCAGATTTATATTATACAGCAAAAGTTCTGTTTTATATTTTATTATTTCTTACTTTCTAACAACTGTTTTATCGCAATTTTCGAATTATCAACTGACTGCATATCTTTTTCATCTTTCATATTGCATTTTTTAATACAAAAGCGCAACATTTGTACCGCGTGTTGAGAATCACCAAGATGCTGATAAGAATATGCCAGATATTTATATATATACGGGTCAACATTTTCTGTTTTCAATAATTTAGTATAAATAGCTATTGCCCGTTGATAATTGCCAGAATGATAAGCATCTGAGGCACCTTTCATTGTTAATTCATCATTTGATATTTTAGTTTTATCTTTTTCAACATTATAGGTTGTTGCATCTTGCCATACCCATGTTGGTTCAGAGATAACGTCTGATGTTTTTATTACATTCACATGATTTATATAATCATTTTTTTTGCCACTTACAGCAATCATCATGGCAACCGCACTGGCAACAACAAATAATAATAAAATTACAGCCAGCCAAATATGGCGAGGATATTCATTAACAATCTCTTCTTGCTTGATTATTTCAGGCAACTTCATTGCTCTGGTGAAATAATCAATACTTATTGCATCCTCACCACACGCTTTATATATTTCACCCAATAATGATAAGACAGTACTGCAGCAAGGTTGCAAAGCCTCTGCTTGACGACCATATTTCTTAGCTTTAACTAAATTACCATTTTCAAACTCAATTCGCGCCTGGTTTAACAATCTTTTAACATGGGGGTCTTGCTTCAAAGCCTCGCCAGAGTATAAGTCACCCCCGCTTTTCTCAATATTCAAACATTCAGGGCATAACTCTCCGCTGCGCTGTATTTCACCAGTATTGCATTTTCTACATATATTAAGCTTCATTTATTCTCATCAATATCTTCATTCTGACTAAAGGAAAAATACCCTTTTCAGGGATAAAGTAAACATTTTTAAATAAAAATGAAATAATGCCATATTGGGCATTGACTAATATGCCATAAATTTATTATACTTTTCCCCGTGCGTTTGTGGGACTAATTGTCCGTGAGGAGATATACGATGTACGCGATAGTACAAACCGGCGGGAAACAATACCGCGTCAGCCCCGGCGATACTGTATGCATTGAAAAAATGCCTGTAGATTGCGGGAATACACTTGAACTCGGCGAAGTTCTTATGGTAGCAAATGATGGTAATGTCACAATCGGCAGCCCAATGGTGGCTGGCGCTAAAGTCATTTGTACCGTTATTGAACAGGATCGCGCTAAAAAAGTGATGTCGTTGAGATACAAATCGAAAAAGAACGTCCGCGTAAAACGCGGTCATCGCCAATACTTCACACGCGTTCGCGTTGATAGTATCGAGGCTTAATAGTTTTAAGGAGATACTGATATGGCACATAAAAAAGGTGTTGGTAGTTCACGTAATGGTCGCGATAGCAAGCCGAAAATGCGTGGAGTTAAACTGTACGATGGTGAAGTTGCTTCATCAGGCGCAATTATTGTTCGCCAGTGCGGTACCAAAATCAAGCTCGGTAAAAACGTCGGTCTCGGCAGAGATTTCACAATCTTTGCATTAACCGAAGGCAAAGTAAAATTTGGCTGGGCATCAAAAGGCAGAAAAAACGTTTCTATCATCCCAACAGAAGCGTAATTCTAAAACAATTTACGCCCCGGATATTATCCGGGGCTTTTTGTGTTTGGTCTGGTGATAGCGGAAGTTATGAGAGTTATGAGAAGAATAGGAGATTCCTGGCAGCCATTTTTTTGATAATCAGACTTTCGCTTTTATCAGTCGGATTTGACGGATCAGTCGGATGATAACACCCAAAAGCAAAATCCAGTAATCATTAAAAATCACCTACATTAAATCATACAAAATCCCATCTCACCCATAATAATCACAAAAAAAACCGGCCCTGTAATTTAACAGAACCGGCTTAATAATAAAATACTATCTTGATTTCTTCTTTCTTTTCTCTACGGCTTTTTCACGGCGTTGTCTGTTATCTGATACCTTCGGTTCCAACATGGCACACATCGACGTTAACTGCTCTTTAAACTCAATCTTAGTGGTAGGCTGACCCATCTGACCACCGGATTGCTGTAGAATCATCTCCAACAACATATCCTTGTCTGCCATCGCCAATGCCTTCCGCGCGCTTGATAATGCCTCACCATATTTACCACTGGTCTGGTAGAAAAACGCTTTCATGTAATATATATATGCGCTATCCGGCGCATTCTGCATTAAATTGTCAAACTGCATCACCGCACCGGCACTACGTTGATTCTGCAACATACGCGGTAAATTCTTCAAAGCCTCTTCGTTTGCTTTGTAATATTTGTTGAACTTATAATACTGTACAAACATCGGGACAAACTTGTAGGCGAGAACAGATAACAGCGCAATAATCAGTGCTATCCAAATCCATCCTATTGATACTGTCAACGGTCCCAGCATAAAGGTAGGAATCTTATAAAGCAATATTGTAATTATCACCAGCAGTAAAACTACACCAGCGACTATGGCTATCGCTTTCCAGCGAGAGAAATCAGGCATCATTATTTTTTAGGCTCCTAAATTATAATTGCATATAGCAAGTCGGTTTATTATACCTATTTCGCCTTAACTTGCGAAGGGGGTAAAGATAATTATCTTAATGAGATAATATAAAGATTTATTTTCAAAAAATGCTACATTACCTATTGACATACCAGTATTCAGTTGATAATATTAATTCAAATTAATTTAAAGCATTGTAATTTGTTTTAATAACCTTGAAATTATATTGCTTTTTCAAGGATGCTCACATGACAAAAATCAACGATGATAACGGTAAAACTACTCATTCGCATTTTATAGATGAAAATGTGAATTACCCTAACGTGACAAAACATGTAAACAACATTGAAAATATCCGCGATTTTATTAATTCAACAAATAGCAATGGGAAAACACCAGGCAATGAGGATCAATATAAAAGACTTTTTTCAGAGATGATAAATGGCATAGCGATTCATGAAATAATTACTGATGATACTGGTAAAGCGATAGATTATCGGTTCATAGCTGTTAATCCTGCATTTGAATTAATGACTGGTCTATCCGCAGCTAATATCATTGGCAAACGAGTGCTGGAGGTGTTGCCGGAAACGGAACATTATTGGATAGATACATACGGGAAAGTCGCGTTAAATAATGAAGAAGTTCATTTTGAAGAATATTCATCTGGATTGGATAAATATTTTGAAGTAGTTGCCTATTCACACCACCCCGGACAATTTGCCACTATTCTGCAAGATATCACTGATAAGAAAAGAATGGCAGATGAATGCGAATCATTATCTGCAAAACTGATTCATTCCCAAAAGATGGAATCGATAGGAAGACTGGCAGGTGGTGTTGCCCATGATTTTAACAATATGTTATCAGCTATAATTGGTTACACAGAATTATCCTTAATGAAAATATCGTCAGATGATGAGATTCATGAATATCTTTCGGAGATTTCAAAAGCGGCTAATCGGTCTGCCGACCTGACCAGACAATTACTTGCATTCGCACGCCAACAGATAGTTGACCCTCAAATTGTCAATTTAAATGAAATAATTAAAAGCATGCTAAATATGCTGCATCGATTAATTGGTGAAAATGTAAAATTAACATGGTTGCCAAGTGATAATTTGTGGCAGATAAATATTGATCCATCTCAGATAGACCAGATTCTGGCAAATATGATAGTTAACGCACGCGATGCCATTAATGACATCGGTGAAATAACCATTGAAACCACAAACATTATTATCTCAAATGATTACTGTACAGAAAATATTGAGTTTTCACCTGGTAAATATGTGTTGCTATCAATTACTGATACTGGATGCGGAATTCCAGATGAAATAATAAAAGTGATTTTTGATCCGTTTTTCACCACAAAGGAAGTTGGCACTGGCACCGGATTGGGGTTATCTACCGTTTATGGCATAGTCA